>NZ_JARESX010000130.1:0-10506 GCF_046026435.1 Paraburkholderia sp. RL17-381-BIF-C
TCATTGAACGGCGTGTGCGAAGTTCGTTGTCGAGTCAGGCGAGCACGCTAACCTTCCCGCTGCGCCGGACGACTTGCCATGCAGATAGAACCGTTTCAGATTGCCATTGCGGATCATGACGTCGACGATCTTCGTCAGCGTATTCGCGCGACCCGCTGGGCGCCGGCAACGCCGTCGCCAGCCTGGCAGCAGGGCATCGACGCGACGTGGCTGCGCGAACTGGCCGCGTATTGGGCCGGGCATTTCGATTGGCGCGCGGCCGAGCGCGGCTTGAATCGGCAGCCTCAGTTTTTCGCCAATGTACAGGGGCAGCGCGTGCATTTCGTCCACCGGCGTGGCGTGGGTCCCGCGCCTTATCCGCTGGTGATCACGCATGGCTGGCCGGGATCATTCATGGAATTCCATGCGCTGCTCGACCGCTTGTGCGACCCGGCCGCGTTCGGTGGCGATTCCGCCGACGCTTTCGATGTCGTCGTGCCTTCGCTGCCCGGCTTCACGTTCTCGCAGGCGCCCGCTCAGCCTGGCATGTCCGCGTTCCAGGTGGCGGACATGTGGGCGTCGCTGATGCACGGCCTCGGTTACGAGCGCTTCGGCGCGCAAGGCGGCGATCTGGGCGCCGGGGTGTCGATCGCGCTTGCCGCGCGGCATCCGCGAATCGTGGACGGCATTCATCTCAACTTCCTGCCGAGTTCGTATGAGCCGGCCATCGGCGCGGCGCAGATGCCGCTCACGGCGGCAGAGGAAAGATTCTTGCGGGAGAAGAACGAATGGGCCGCGCTCGAAGGCGGCTATGCGCACATGCACACCACCAAACCACAGACGCTGGCAGCCTCGCTCAATGATTCGCCTGTGGGACTGGCGGCATGGATCGCCGAGAAGTTTCGCGCATGGAGCGATTGCGAAGGCGACGTCGAGAGTGTGTTTTCGAAGGACGAACTGCTCACTAACATCTCGCTCTACTGGCACACCCAATGTATCGGCACGGCGATTCAGATGTACTGGGAAAACCGTCTGCAGCCGATGCGCTTCGCCGAAGGACAACGTGTTGTGCCGCCTGTCGGCTTTGCGCACTTTCCGAAGGAAATCAATCATCCGCCGCGCAGTTGGCTCGAAAGAACTTTCAATGTCGTGCAATGGACCGACATGCCGGCGGGCGGACACTTCGCAGCGGTGGAGAAACCCGATTTGCTTGCCGCCGACATTCGCCAGTTCTTCAGGCCGCTGCGGCAGCCGCAACATCGCTAGGTTGATTGCGACTGCGCTGGCGCCGCAAAGCGGTGTTTGTCTAGACAACACATTGCTGCCGAGCTATTGAGGCGCCTGGTTTCTTTTTCGATGAAACGCGAAGCGGAGGCGGGCACGCCGGAATCAGGCAATCATCGGACTTTAGCCTCGCAAGCGGCCCGCGGCGGCAAACCGAAAAAAAACGCGTGTGCAGGTAGCTAACAAGTAAGTTATTCGCGGACGCTCAATCATGCATCTGCAATTATTGCGAGAAGCCCACGGTCCATGTGGACCTCGGCGGCTCACGCGTCGCGTCTCTCTGCTTTTTGGCGGAAAGGCAATGCAAGGACGTGAAACGATAGTTCAAACGTGATATCTGCGCCCCGGCTCATCCGACTCCATCGCCGCAGATCTTCGCACCCGGTTCGAATCTGATGGCGAGATGGCTCGAACCGCGGTTTCCAATACTGCGCACCTTGTGGGGCAGTTCCACCTCAAGGCAAGAACATATAGATCAACCTCCGACAGCAACGGCGGCGCGCCAGAAGGCGATCTGTCGCTAGCGCATGGTGAGGAACAACGTGAATCTTTTTCCTTGCACTCTCGTTTATGTGGATGTCGATGCGGAGCCGGGCCCCAACTCGACGAATCGCGATCCGCTCTCGTACGTAAGCCAGGCGATCTGCCTGAATAACAGCTTACGGCGCGTGGGCATGCCGACCCTGACCATCATGACCAACGCGCCGGTGCTCGTCGCGCGCCGTCTGGAAAGTATGCCGGCGGCGAACCGGCCGGCAGTAGCGACACTTACGGCGACGATCGATCTGCCGAAGAACACGCCGTTCTACGCCGCGCATTTCAAACTCGATCTGATGGATCAGGTCGCGGCGACTCTACCCGCCGACACGATGATGCTATTGCTCGACGCCGACATGGTGGCCCTGCTGCCGCTCGCGCCCGACCTGATCGAGCGATGCGCGCAAGCCGGCCTTGGCGTATTCGACATTTCGGATCAGGTCTTTCCGGCCTACGGCAGCGAGCGTGTGGTCGCGGATCTGGAAATCGTCGCTGACCGCCGGCTCAAAAATCCTCGCTGGTATGGCGGCGAGTTCATGCTTGCGACGCCGGCTTCGCTGCGTCGGCTGGTGCCGCGCGCGCGAGCCAGTTACGCACGCTACCTAAGCGAAAGCGCGCGTCTGAGGCATCACGGCGACGAAGCGTTCATCTCGGCCGCGCTCAATGCGCTGGGCGACGAAGGGCAGGTGCTGATCGAGGTCGGCGCATATCAGGCGGTAGGTCGTCATTGGCCAGGCAACAACTATCGAGACGTGCGGTGGTTTCGCTGCTGTTCATTCGTTCATTTGCCGGGTGGCAAGGCGTTGCTCGAAAAGGAAGGGCGTTTTGACGATTTCGTGCCGGACCGTTTCTGGCGCCACATGCGCGTCGCGCATGTGCGTGGCCGCGTGCGCCATGCCCTGAAGCGGATCGCGAGGATGCTGAGCGTAGGGCGGCTCGCGTCGTTGTCCGCGTATGCATTGCGCAGCGTGAAGAGCTAGCCGCGTCGCTTACCTATGCGCCGCGGCAAGCGCTCCCGCGCGCCGCTCGTCACATTTTCACGTCGATGCGTCCATAGACGCCGTTCGCTTCGTCATTCGGACCGGCCGCGAAAAACAGCGTATTGACCGGCTGATTGCTGAGCCCGTTACCGAATGCGATACCCCACAGGCCGTGCTGGACGAACGCGCTTCCGTCAGGCAGATTGATCGCGCCAAGTGATTGACCGCTGACCGGATTGAAGGCGTTGATCGTGCCGTCGCCGAAGTTCCCAACCAGCACGTCGCCGCTAAACCGTCCAAAATTGGCTGGCGCCTGCGTGATTCCCCACGGCGCATTCAGCGCGCCCGCCGAAGCGAAACGCTGCAGCAGGTTGCCTGCCGTATCGAAGATATCGACGAAACCGAGGCCGGCGCCGTCGAGGTTGTCGTGCGCCTCTGCGTCCTGCTTGGCGTAGGTCACGAAGAGCTTCGCGCCGATTGCCTGAATACCGAACGGCGCAAAGCCTGCCGGTATCGACGCATCCTGAAACTTGCCCGACGTTGCAACCTTCGTGAAGCTTCTGTCGAATACGTCGATTCTGTTGTTGTGAAAGTCGGTGGCGTAGAGAAAGTTGGCGCCTCCGTTGCTGGCCATCGCGAGGCCTTTGTAGACCGCGCCGCTGCTGCCGCTGTCGAACACGACGAATGCGGTGGTCGGGGCGACCGTCGGCGCCCACGCCGTAATCGTACCGCCTTCGCCGGCAAAGATGAATGCGCCTACGCCGGACTTGCCGCCTTGCGTCACGACGAAGTCCGTCGTGCCGTTGAAGACAATGCCGGTCGGATTCGCCGGACCGTTCGTTCCATTCGGAATGCTGACGACTAGAGACTGTGGCGTGCCGTTGCCATCGTAAAGTGTCGCGCGCGAGGTGGCGTTGTCCGCGACCCAGACGAAACCCTTCGGATTAAACGCAACGCCCCACGCGTTTTTCAGGTTAGGGTCGGTATGCGCTGCCGCGACTGCGCCGTCCGATACGAGCGCCGTCGATGTATACGACTGCATACTGACCGAGT
Source organism: Paraburkholderia sp. RL17-381-BIF-C (assembly GCF_046026435.1). NCBI lineage: Bacteria > Pseudomonadati > Pseudomonadota > Betaproteobacteria > Burkholderiales > Burkholderiaceae > Paraburkholderia > Paraburkholderia sp. RL17-381-BIF-C. Next base: position 3,834 of record NZ_JARESX010000130.1, read on the forward strand.
TGGAACCGCCGCATGCCGCGACGAAACTCACCAACGCGGCGCCGCCCACGGCGACGCCCAATGCCTTAAGCACAGATTTCATGGCCACACCTCTCTGTTCTGACCGATGGTCATTGCGCTTATTGAACGCGCGGTGTTGCAGCTTTATTCCTGTGGCGGAAAAGATTTTTTCGGTTTGTCCCGGCAAGAGTTCGTTGCAGGCATTGGCGGTTTTGTCGAGGCACAATGGAAAGAGGCGACCGTTCGGCGTCATCGCGCCAGGTGGTCTCTCCGTTCCTGAAACGTTTCGACGTGAGGCCGATAGCATGACCGCATCCATCACGCTGGTTCTGTTCGACATGGAAGGTGTTCTGTCCCATTACGACCGTGACGTGCGGGCTGAACATCTGGCGGCGTGCGTGGGGTGTACGCCGCAAGCCGTGCGTCACGCGATCTGGGGTTCGGGCCTCGAAGCGCGTGCGGATGCAGGCGAGATCGGCGATGACGAGTATTTGCGCGAGTTAGGCATTCTGTTGAATCACCCGATCAGCCGCGACGACTGGCTTGCTGCCCGTCACGCGTCGATTACGCCGAACGAGGACGCGCTCGCGCTGGCCGCGAAAGTCGCCGAACGCAGCCGCATCGCGGTGCTGACGAACAATTGCCGGTTGTTGACCGATAACATTGGGTATCTGAATCCCCCGGTGGCGCGGCTGTTCGGCTCGCATGTCTATTCATCGGCGTTGTACGGTGCCGCGAAACCCGCACCGCAGACCTATTTGCGTTGCGTCGATCAGCTTGGCGTACCACCGGCCGAAACGCTGTTCGTCGATGACACGGACGCCAACGTGAACGGCGCGATCGATGCGGGACTGCAGGGTCACAGGTTTGTCGGTGTCGACGCTCTGTCACACGAGTTGCAAACGCGTGGATTGATCTAGCCAAAACGACCTTGACTCCGCGCGTTCAGCGTCTATAGTTCACCATATGGTGAAGTCTCCAGTCAGTCAACTCGATCGTACGTTTTCCGCCCTCGTGGACCCCACGCGGCGGGCCATCCTCGCGCGTCTCGAGCGCGAGCCCGGTCTGTCGGTCACGGAAATCGCGCGTCCGTTGCCGCTCAAACTGCCCGCCGTCATGAAGCACCTCGACGTGCTGAGCGACGCGGGTCTGGTGGCGCGCACGAAGCATGGCCGAACCGTCACGGTGGAACTGGTCCCCGGGCCGATGGAAGAGGCGATGGCGTGGTTGCGGCGCTATGAACGCTTCTGGTCCGCGAGCCTCGACCGGCTTGCCGATTTTGTGGAGGGTGACGAGGAATGATCGAGGAAAAGCCCAGCTTGACCCTCGTGCGGCGCATCAAGGCACCGCCCGAAAAAGTCTACGCGGCATGGACGCGGCCGGAGTTGATGGCGCGTTGGTGGGGGCCCGACGCTGGACCGGTGTTGAGTGCCGAAGCGGACCTTCGCGTGGGCGGTCGCTTTCGCGTGGTGTTCCAGACGCTGGATGGCGAAACGCACGACTGTCGCGGTGAGTACCGGGAAGTCGAAGCAGGCCGCAAGCTCGTCTTCACATGGGAGTGGGTGACGCTGCCCGAACGCCGGTCGCTGGTCACGATCAGGTTTCGCACGATTGAAGAAGGCACCGAACTGAATTTCACGCACGCGCAGTTCTTCGACGAAGCCGCGCGCGACGGTCATCGCACCGGCTGGAGCGGTGCATTCGAGAAGCTGGAAGCACTGTTCGCCGAGCTGGAAAACGCGGGCGAATAAAGCACATTCCGGGCAAGTCAACGCATATCGAGGTCCACCATGAAGCTCTACTATGCTGAAACGCTGTCTCCCAGAAAAGCCTGCGCAATGGCTGGGTACTTAGGTTTGCCAATCGAATACGTCTTTGTCGATCTACGCAAGGGCGAGCATACTAGGCCCGCCTATCTGGCGATCAATCCGAACGGCAAGGTGCCATGTCTCGTCGACGGCGATAAGAGCATTTGGGAATCCGATGCGGTTATCTGCCACCTTGCGCAGCGCGCCGAATCCAGACTGTGGCCGCGCGACGCACAGCAGCAGATCGAAATCACGCGCTGGTTCAGCTGGAATAATCAGCACCTATACCGGCACGCGGGTTCGCTTTATTTCGAGTATCTGATCAAGCCGTGGGTCGGACTAGGCGAGCCCGAGCCTTCGAAGGTCGCTGAAGCTCAGGGGTTTTTTCGCAAACATGCCACCGTGCTGAACCAGCATCTGAAGGGGCGCAAGTGGCTGCTGGGTGATGACATGTCGGTCGCGGATTTCTCCGTGGGCGTCACGCTGCCGTACGCAAAAAGCGCCGCGATGCCGCTTGACGAGTTTCCGGAAGTGCAGCGCTGGCACGATCAGTTGAACGCGATCGATGCATGGCGCAATCCGTTTCCGGCGCGGCCGGAGCGCGCCACGGCGAATGCTTAAGGAGGCGCCATGTGCTGCGCGATAGTTGCCCTCACAATGACCTTGCTGTCCAGCTGGCAGAGCGTGTCGGGTTCGCTCGCCGGTCGAGGCGGGCGGCTGCGCCGGATCGCGATCGTGGTCATCGCGATCGGCGCCGCAGCGGGCTCCGCCATGGCGGCGGATCAGTTCGCGGCGGCAGGTCGTGGCGAGTCGTCTTTTATGGCGCGGCTTGGCAGCATGCCGATCTGCGGTCGCTTCATCCGCTAGCGGGGTGTTGCGCACGATCGCGCAAGTAGAACACTTTGCGGCTGCGCCGCATTAGCCGGCGCTCAACGTGCCATGCCGATTTGCCGTATCGTACAGAGTCACTGTATTGCGCGCGAATGGAGGGCACGTCATGGCACTTTCTTCGAAAGACGCTGCAAGGCTTTCCGGCAGACGCCGTTTTCTGCACACAGCGAGTAGCACGGCAATCGGCCTGTCGGCTTCGCTTGCTTTGCCGAGGCTGGCCCCGGCGCAAACGCCAGATCAATCTCAAACCGAATCCACGACGCCGTTGCCGCGCATGGCGCAACGCGTGATTCCCGCGACAGGCGAGCGACTGCCAATGGTCGGCTGCGGCACATGGCGTACCTTCGATGTCGGCAACGATCCCGCCGCTCGCGCGCAACTTGCCGGCGTTCTGCGCATTCTGTTCGAGGCCGGCGGTTCGACGATCGATTCTTCGCCGATGTACGGTTCTTCGGAAGCGGTCGCCGGTGCCTTGCTCACGCAACTCGACGCGCACAATAAAGCCTTCGTCGCCACCAAAGTCTGGACCGAAGGACGCGAAGCGGGCATCGCGCAAATGGAAGAATCATTGCGCCGCTTTCAGCAACCGCGCATCGACCTGATGCAGGTGCATAACCTGCTGGACTGGCGCACGCAACTCGCCACACTGCGTGACTGGAAAGCGCGCGGCCGGATTCGCTATATCGGCATTACGCACTACACGTCGAGCGCATTCGATGAAGTGGCGGCCGTCATGCGCAACGAAAAGCCAGACTTCGTACAGGTCAACTACGCGGCGGACGACCGCGCCGCAGAGACGCGCATCTTGCCGCTTGCGGCGGAGTTGGGCATTGGCGTGGTGATCAATCAGCCCTTCGGCGGTGGCGGCCTGCTTGCACGCGTCAGCAAAACGCCGCTGCCTGGGTGGGCTGCGGAAATCGGCTGCACGAGTTGGGCGCAGATTCTGCTGAAGTTCGTGCTCGCGCAGCCGGCGGTGACGGTGGTGATTCCAGGCACCGGGCGTCCGCAATACATGGCAGACAATGTCAGGGCCGGTTCGGGCCCATTACCCGACAAGGCCATGTGCGCGCGAATCGTAGCGGCGGTGAACGGATAGCGCATTATTCGCGCCGATTCCTTTTCTGAACTCTCCAGCTAGTTCAAATTAAAACCTCGCCGTAGGTTATTCAGCTGCATGGTCGCGCCATAACATAATCCGAACAAAAGAAAAATAAGCTTTCCCGTAGTTGCAGGCGATATTGCGAGTCTTAGAGGATTAACTCGATCTGATTACCGAAGCCATTCGGTTCGCATACGCATTGCCCGGCTGAAAGAAAGTTTGTGAAAGGAAGTTGACACGGGAACGCTTGCCAAACTAGGCTACGCACTGTCGTCAAAAACTGATCTCGGATTTCGCTATCTGCCCGGAGACGCAGGTAAGCCGCCGCTTTGCCGGTCAGTTAAACGATTGAATGAAAGCCGACAAAAACGGCCGAAGCTGTCTTTGTGAAAGCATTGTAATAAACGCGTAGCGCGATTTGAAAATCAGCCACAAGTGCTGAGGCGCCAACACGTCCAAATATTCTCGCTAGCAATTCGGTGCTAGTGCGGGAGACCTTTTTCTCTGAAAAACAGAGAAAACAAGCTGAACCACTCAACGCACTTTCTTTATACCGATATTGTCAGTCGAGGATTAATAATGCGTATAAATTTCCGATTGCAGATGCAGTGCCTCGCACTCGCCGGAATTGCGGTTCTGGCGGGATGCGGCGGCAGCGACGGCTCGTCGTCGTTGGCGAGCAAATCCGGGCAGACACCCGCAACCGCGCCGGCTGCCTCCGAGGTGGCGCTGACCCCGCCCGCCGCGCCGGTCGTTGCGGACACATCGATCAACAAGACGGTGCCGCCGGTCGAATTGCCCGACACGGTTACGCCGATCAACTACAAGCTCTGGTTCCGGCCGAACCCCGCGCTGTCTTCGTTCGATGGCCGGGCCGACGTACAGATCAAGGTGCAGAAGGCGGTCAACGCGATCACCATCGCCGGGCACCGGGTCAAGTTCACGAATGGCACGATCACGCTTCAGCCGGGCAACATTGCGTTGATCGCCACGCCGCAGGACGACGGCGATTTCTACCAGCTTCGCCCCGTGAGCGGGCAGATCGCCGCCGGCAACTACTCGCTGCATATGGAGTGGAGCGGCATCATCAACTTCAAGACTTACGACGATCCGGTCGCGAAGACCGGCGGCAGTTGCGGCGATGATCCCTATCCGGGTTGCTCCGCGGCGGAAGGCGTGTTCCGCGTCGATCTGAAGTCAACGGATGGCACCACGAGCGGCGCGATTCTCACGCAAGGCGAATCGAACCTGGCGCGCCAATGGTTCCCCGGCTGGGACGAGCCGGCCTTCCGGCCGACCTACGAGGTGAGCGCGGAAGTGCCGCAAAACTGGAACGTGGTCTCGAACGCGGCGGAGAAGCCCGCGGTCAACGTGGATGCAGGCTACAAGCTGGTGTCGTTCGAAAAGACGCCGCCCATGCCGTCGTATCTGCTGTTTTTCGGCGGCGGCCAGTTCGACATTCTCGAGGACGACTTCACAAGCCCGCTGCCCGACGGCAAAGGTCTGCATCTGCGCATCTTCACACCGCCCGGCATGCGCGATTGGGCCAAACCGGCCATGCAGCAAACCAAGCAGGCGCTCGATTACTACTATCGCTACACCGGCATTCCGTTGCCGCTCACCAAGTTCGACACGATCGCGGCCAACGACGCGTTCAAGGAGCAGAAGGACCTGAACTTCGGCGGCATGGAGAACTGGGGCGCGATTCTCGAATTCGCCGACGATATTCTGCCGGCGCCCGGCACCACCATGTCCGATTACGGCGTGACGGTGCTCACGCACGAAGCCGCGCACCAATGGTTCGGCGACCTCGTCACGCTCGATTGGTGGGACGACGTCTGGCTCAACGAATCGTTCGCGACCTTCTTCGAGAACAAGACCAAGGTGCGCTTCTTCCCGGAGCGCTTCAGCTGGGTCGACGACGTGAAGAACAAATACGCCGTGATCAATGCGGATCTGAAGTCCACCGCGTTCCCGGTGCAGCCGAACTTCAACGGCTGGGCCTCGAACGACTTCGTGCTGAGCGCGAGCGCCTTCACGTACGACAAGGGTGGTCACGTGCTGAAGATGCTGGAGAACTATCTCGGCGAAGAAGTCATGCGCAAGGGCCTGCAGTCGTACCTTGCCGACTATTCGCTCGGCAACGTCACGCCGAAACGTCTGTGGGACGAACTGGCGAAGGTTAGCGGTCAGCCGATGGTGGCGATCGGCGACAGCTTCGTGCGGCAGACCGGCGTACCTCTGATTTCGCTCGATACGCAATGCGATCTGACGACCAATCAGACCGTGGTCACGCTGAAACAGGCGCCGTTCCCGAACCAGAATCAGTATCCGGGTACGCAGTGGACCATTCCGCTGACGCTCGCGTACGGTGACGGGCTGACTTCACGCAAGACGCTGGCGATGAAGGACACGCAAACCCAGGTGCGTCTGAACGGCTGTTCCGCGGTGCTCGCCGATCCGAGCGGTCTCGACTACTACGTGACCAACTACAGCAACAATGCATGGAGCCAGCTGCTGGCGCAGGGCAATGCGCTGAAGGATCCGGTGCTGCTGACCAGTCTGCAACTCGAGGCGAAGCTGCTCGTGAAAAACGGTCTGGCGGATCCGTCGCGTGAAACCAGTATCGGCTCGCTGAGTCCGGCGGCCGCACCGCTTGCCCATCAGTTGATGATGGCAACGCCGACGACGCAGTCGCTGCGTCCGACGATCCGCTATCAAGGCAAGTTGCGGCAGAAGCCACAGGCGCAGCAAGCTCAGTAAGCAGAAGGTCAGAGTAGCGCAGCGGGGGGCCCCCCCCCCCCCCCCCGCCCCGCCCCCCCCCCCCGGTGGTGGTCATGTTCGACAAAAAAAAAAACAACCGGGAAAATCGGTA
>NZ_JARESX010000131.1:0-10269 GCF_046026435.1 Paraburkholderia sp. RL17-381-BIF-C
CAGACGCGCGGCGGCACGAACCCCGGCCCCTCGGCACCAAAGGTCTCGCGATTGAGGCTGTCGAAGTTCCACCGTCCACCCAGCGGCTCGTCAGACAGCCCGCCGCCCTCCATCAGCACCTGATGACGCTTGCGCTGCTCCCGATAGAAGTACTCCATCCGCAGGACTTTCCGGCCTTTGGCATGGGCCGCAAACTCACGCACGCTGGTAAAGAAGTGGCGGTCCACTCGCACGTCCAGCGGTATCGAGCTGGCCGCAGCAATAGTCTTGATCGCCTGCAGCACGCGCCAGTCGCCCGGGGCTGTCATGATCAGGCGGGCAGGCCTTAGCCGCAGAAGGTCGGCGTGCAGTTGCGCGCCGAGACTGCCGGCGTTGTTGACGGCATCAAGCCGCGTGTAGACGAGGTCCCGGCCCGCCTCCTGCGCACTCAGCGCGAAATGGCGCATAGCGGATAGGAACAGCGCCGTGCGCTGCTTGCTGGACCATACGTGCGTCGACTCCTCGGCGACCTCTGCCATCCAGACTGAGTCCTGTTCCGGGTCGAATCCGTCGAATGCGGCCGCATCAAGGTCAAGCTGATCACCCAGCACGATAACCAGGGAGCGCAGATTAGCCATGGCGCCCCTTGCCCCGTCTGCAAGCGTCCGAGCAATATTTCACATCAGACCAGTTCCTGGCCCAGCGACGACGCCAGCTCATGGGTAAGCCGCAAACGACGCATAGCTTGACCGGCAACGAAGCTTTGTTACCTCGATGCCGGTCAGCCCTGTCATGAACACCCACAGTGGACTTTACTTTTTGCATGGCTCGGAAATTGGCTCGTTTCAACCGATTCAATCTTTGTTAAGTAATGCCCCCGCTCCTGCAGGCTGGTTCTCACGCGTGGCAGTTGGTGAAACGCGGTTGATGCAGCCTTGTGCGACAAAAATCAAACACTGAGCCACTGTTCCTCAATCAGCTACAATGAGCGTTGCCAATGGATTGCGCAACGGAGCGTGTTGGCCAGCCTCGAAGGTTATCCGTCACGATTGCGCTGAGTGCGCTTATCCACCACGGCGAGTCATTGAGACAGGGGATATGGTGAAACTCCTGTCCTCCAGCCTTGAGGAACTCGTCCCGTACTTCCACGCCAATTTCCTCCACTGTTTCAAGGCAATCGGCAACAAAACCGGGGCAAAAGACGTCTGCGCGACGCACCCCCGATTCCGCCAGCTCTTTTAACGTCGCCGCAGTGTAAGGCTGTAGCCACTGCGCAGGGCCAAATCGTGACTGAAAGGTAGTCTGGCACTCGGCCGAACTCAGATTCAAAGCATCCTTGAGCAGATTCGCGGTCAGCAGGCATTGGGTGTGGTAGGGGTCCCCCTGGTCGACTACCCTCTGGGGTACGCCGTGGAAACTAAGCACCAACCGGTCTCCCGCTGCAAAATCGGGCTGCCCATGCGATCGCCAGTACTCTCTGACCTGCGCCGCAAGGGCTGCGATGTAGTCAGGATGATCGCAAAAGTCGCGGACCGTGCGAAGTGCTGGCTGGTTTCGCATCCGTCGCAGCGCGACCATCACTTCGTCTACGGCGGTAGCCGTCGTGGAAGACGAATATTGCGGATACAGCGGCATTAGCATCACACGCTCTACCCCTTCAAGTTTCAAACGGGTGATTACGTCCGGAATGGCAGGTGTGCCGTAGCGCATGGCGTAGTCAACGATTGTCTGATGGCCACGCAGACGCAAACTATGTCGCAGCGCGTTCACCTGTCTTTCCGTATTGGCACGCAAAGGTGAGCCCTCGGGCGTCCAGATTGAGGCGTATTTTTTTGCTGATGCGCGTCCGCGCAGCGGGAGAATGAAAAATCGCAGGATAACCTGCCAGATCAGAAATGGAACCTCGACGACTCGCCTGTCTGACAAAAACTGTGCGAGGTAGCGGCGGACCGCACCCGGGGTTGGCTCATCGGGCGTACCCAGATTGACAATCAGCACCGCGACACGAGATGGTGTGCCGGATGTGAACGGCAGTTCGATGTCAAAACCCATGTCTATATTCGCCGGATAAAAAAGACTGAACCCATAACCTATGTTTTCCGTTCCGCATGACCGCAATATTGACTTCGACGACCTCCCCATCCGGATCATTGCTCGATATCGCCAGGTTCAATCCATGAGCGCGTATTTGCGGCCATTAGTGGTCGAGGCGTCGAAGGAAGAATTACCCTCTGAATGTGGCCGCCCTCGCCCAACGCTGCATGAGCTGCGATCGCCGGCGATGGCCGTACCCGGGTGTATGCGACGTTTTTGGATCCTGCTGTCCCTGCGCTCATTCGATTCAAATATGTTGCCAATTGAAGTCAGACCGCGCCGGATCCACGATTTCACGGTACCCAGAGGAACCGCAAGCGCCTCGGCAATCTCCGAATGCGACTTGTCATCAAAGAAGGCAAGCGCTATTGCCTGGCGTTGCATGGGAATCAGCTGTGCCAGACAGGTGGACAGGCGTGCTGACTCCAGCGCCCGTTCAAGCAATTGATCAGGGAGAACATTGGACGACGTATCGATGCAGTCAAAATCTTCAGGTATTGCTTCAGCCGGAGGCGTGCGGCGAATCATGTCAACAGACTGATTTCTGACAATGGTGAACATCCAGGTCAGCGGCGACGATAACGCGGGATCGTATGACCTCGCATAGCACCAGACCTTGACGAAGCTTTCCTGCAGAACTTCCTCCGCCCACTCACGCTTTCGGGTGATACGCAACGCAAGGCCGAATAGCGATGGAGAAGCGACTTTATACAAGCGCTCAAAAGCCCGTTCGTCCTTGCTGCCCGTGCGTTCGAGGAGGTCTGACAGCAGAGCTCGATCCAGTTCATCCGATTGACTGGAGCGCGCCTTTTTCGAATCATCCTTCTCTGGCACAGGGCTCTCCACAGCGGGATAACCCGACAGGCGGAAAGAGCCGGACTGATGCGATGTATCGTCCATCTCAAACAGCGCGGCGAACCATCAATTCCTTGATCTTGCCAATCGCCTTGGTCGGGTTCAGGCCCTTCGGGCAAACGTCGACGCAATTCATGATGGTATGGCAACGGAACAGACGGTACGGATCTTCCAGGTTGTCGAGGCGTTCGCCGGTCGCTTCGTCGCGGCTGTCCGCGATGAAACGGTAGGCTTGCAACAGGCCGGCCGGACCAACGAACTTGTCCGGATTCCACCAGAAGCTCGGGCACGAAGTCGAGCAGCTAGCGCACAGAATACATTCGTACAGGCCGTCGAGCTCGTCGCGTTCTTCCGGCGACTGCAGACGTTCCTTTTCCGGCGGCGGCGTATCGTTGATCAGGTACGGCTTGATCGAGTGATACTGGTTGAAGAACTGCGTCATGTCGACGATCAGGTCGCGAATGACCGGCAGTCCCGGCAGCGGACGCAGCACGATCTTTTGCGGCAGATCGTTCATGTTCTGCAGGCAGGCCAGACCGTTCTTGCCATTGATGTTCATGGCGTCCGAACCGCACACGCCTTCACGGCACGAGCGCCGGAACGACAGCGTTTCGTCAACTGCCTTCAACTTCAGCAGCGCGTCGAGCAACATGCGTTCGTGCGAGTCGATTTCGATCTCGTACGTTTGCATGCGCGGCGCTGCGTCCTTGTCCGGGTCGTAGCGATAAATTTCAAATGTACGCTTTGCCATTTCTGAATTCCTTTGACTTGTGCCTTAGAAGGTCCGCGCTTTCGGCGGAACCGATTCGACCGTCAGCGGTTGCATGTGAACCGGCTTGTAGTCGAGGCGATCGCCTTCGCTGAACCACAGCGTATGGCGCAGCCAGTTTTCGTCGTCGCGATGTTCGAAGTCGTTCTGCGCGTGCGCGCCACGGCTTTCCTTACGCGCTTCGGCCGAAACCATCGTGGCGCGGGCCACTTCGATCAGGTTCGCCACTTCCAGCGCTTCGACACGTGCCGTGTTGAACACCTTCGACTTGTCCTTCAGATGGATGCTGTCGACGCGGTCAGCCACTTCGCGGATGCGCTCGACGCCTTCGGACAGCAACGCCGAGGTACGGAACACGCCAGCGTGTTTCTGCATCGTGCCGCGGATGTCGTTTGCGACCGATTGCGCGTACTCGCCTGAGGACGAGCTTTCCAGCTTCGCCAGACGCGACAGCGCGAAATCAGCGGCGTCGGCCGGCAGCGGCTTGTGCTCCTTGATTTCCTTCACGTGCTTGACGATGTGATTGCCGGCGGCGCGGCCGAACACCACCAGGTCGAGCAGCGAGTTCGTACCGAGACGGTTCGCACCGTGCACCGACACGCACGAGCATTCGCCCACTGCGTAAAAACCGTTGACCGGCTCTTCGTGACCCTTCGACGTACCCACGACCTGGCCGTGAATGTTCGTCGGAATGCCGCCCATCTGATAGTGGATGGTCGGCACGACCGGGATCGGCTCCTTGATACAGTCGACGTTCGCGAACTTCAGCGCGATTTCGCGGATCGACGGCAGACGCTTCATGATCGTCTCGGCGCCGATGTGCGACAGGTCGAGCAGCACGTGGTCCTTGTTCGGACCCACGCCGCGGCCTTCCTTGATTTCCTGGTCCATCGAACGCGAAACGAAGTCGCGCGGCGCCAGATCCTTCAGGGTAGGCGCGTAGCGTTCCATGAAACGCTCGCCGTTCGAGTTACGCAGAATGCCGCCTTCGCCGCGCACGCCTTCGGTAATCAGCACGCCCGCGCCGGCCACGCCGGTCGGGTGGAATTGCCAGAATTCCATGTCTTGCAGTGCGATGCCCGAGCGCGCCGCCATACCCAGGCCGTCACCGGTGTTGATGAACGCATTGGTGGACGCCGCGAAGATGCGGCCCGCGCCGCCCGTGGCGAACAGCGTGGTCTTGCCTTCGAGAATGTAGACGTCGCCGGTTTCCATTTCCAGCGCGGTCACGCCGAGCACGTCGCCTTCGGCGTCGCGGATCAGATCCAGCGCCATCCATTCGACGAAGAACTGCGTCTTGGCCTCGACGTTCTGCTGATACAGCGTGTGCAGCAGCGCGTGACCGGTACGGTCAGCCGCCGCGCAAGCGCGTTGCACCGGCTTTTCGCCGTAGTTGGCGGTGTGGCCGCCGAACGGGCGCTGGTAAATCGTGCCGTCGGCGTTACGGTCGAACGGCATGCCGAAGTGTTCGAGTTCGTAAACTGCGTTCGGTGCTTCGCGGCACATGAACTCGATCGCGTCCTGGTCGCCGAGCCAGTCGGAGCCCTTGATCGTGTCGTAGAAGTGATAGTGCCAGTTGTCTTCGCTCATGTTGCCGAGCGAAGCGCCGATGCCGCCTTGGGCAGCGACCGTGTGCGAACGCGTCGGGAACACCTTGGACAGCACGCAAACCGACAGACCAGCGCGCGCGAGTTGCAGCGAAGCGCGCATCCCCGAGCCGCCTGCGCCGACGATAACCACGTCAAACTTGCGACGCGGCAGAGAATTCTTGATTGCAGCCATTCTTTTACACTCTCCAGAGAATCTGCGCAGCGTAGCCCGCACATGCGAGCAGCCAGACGATCGTCAGCGCCTGAAGGAACAGGCGCGTGCCAACGGGCTTCACATAGTCCATCCAGATGTCGCGGATACCAACCCAGGCGTGATAGAACAGCGAGAGCAGCGTGACGAACGTGGCGAGCTTCATCCATTGCGTCGCGAAGATCGACGCCCAGCCTTCATACGAAAAATCGCGCGCGCCGAAGAACCAGACGAGCAGGATCACCGTGTAGATCGCCATGATCGTGGCGGTAATGCGCTGGGCGAGCCAGTCGCGCAGACCGTAATGCGCGCCGACGACAAGACGCTTCGAACCGATTCGGTTATTAGCTGACATTTTTTAGAATGCTCCGAACAGTTTTGCCGCGAATGCGATGGTGAGCAGCGACGACACGACGAGAACCACGATAGAGGTCGACTTGCCTTTTTCCTTCGTGACCGCATTGTGGTTCGTGTCCATCAACAGGTGACGGACGCCGGCGCAGAAGTGGAACAGGAAGGCCCACGCGAGAACGAGCGTGATGAGCTTGACGACGATGTTGGAGAGGAAGCCTTTGAAGACTTCGAAGCTGAGTTCAGAAGTCAGACTCTGATCGAAGAGGTACAGCAGGAACGGAAGAAAAACAAAAAGCAGACCACCGCTCACGCGGTGCAAGATCGATACTCGCCCCGCTAGCGGGAGACGGTACGCAGTCAATATCTGCCCGATACCGATGTTCCGGAATTCCGGCCTCGGTTTTTTTACGGCTTCAGCCATGCTAGACCCCTACTATGTAGTCACACTAATCCGCAATTTTAGCGCCTTTTTATATCGCGCTGCAGCGAAAACCACGAGTAGTCCGTTGCAGCCTGCGCGATAAAGGCGCCTTCAAACAGGCACGCGCGCGGGACGCGGCGCCCTCATTCAAACCGTTTCAAACCCGTTTCAACTTAGATCGTTCTGATAGTAGTACCCGGTTGTGACATACCAACCACGGCGCACTTCGACCGGCCGGTCTCCGTATGTATAGGACACGCGCTCGACCGATAGCAGCGGAAAACCCGCCGGCACGTGCAGCAGGTCGGCCACGGCGGGCTCGGCCGCCACCGCGCGGATCTTCTCCGTTGCGCGGATCATGCGCGTGCCGAATTCCGTCTCGAACATCGCGTAGAGTGGACCTTTATACTCCGACAACCGCTCGAGCGTGAGGCCGCGAAACACGGCGCCGGGCAGCCAGATTTCGTCGAGCACAGTGACTTCGCCGTCGAACTGCAGCAATCGCTTGATCAATACAACCGGATCGGCGGGTTTCAGGTCGAGTTGCCGTGCGATGTCCGCCGAAGCGCGCAAACGCCGGCACTCGAGCAGGCGGCTCACGTGCGGGTGTTCCGCTCCGTCATCGGCCAGCAATCGGAGGAAGCGAAACTGGGCGCGGTCTTCGTTGTGCGTTGCAACAAAAGTGCCCTTGCCCTGGCGGCGCACCAGCAGGTTGTCGGCAGCAAGTTCGTCGATCGCTTTGCGCACCGTTCCCTGGCTGACCTTGTATCTGGCCGCCAATTCGACTTCACTAGGAATGATCTCGCCCGGCTTCCACTCGCCGCTTTCAAGGCTCTGCGTGATCAGCCCCTTGATCTGCTGATACAAAGGGCTGAAAGTGGGCGACGTGGCCGGGGCGGCAGCGGGTACACCCTCGCCTGCGGCGCCTTGGCCGTTCGGATTCGTGGTGTTCGCCGGGTTCGAATTCATCCGCGCATTTCATCATAAAGGGCTGGGCCGCGTCTAGGGTTTTCCCCTCAATAGATATGTCTTATATAAGACATAAGATAATGTTGACTTTGTGTCTAGCGACTCCTACACTCCTTGTCGAACAAGGGTTTGCGGGTTTTCGGAGGCTGTTTCGCGCAGCGCCGCGACGCCCCGGCAGCCACCCTGCACCATGCTGTTCCCAGCAGTTCAGGTTTCGATTTCGCCGCCATTCATTGGCCAGACGCTTGCCGAAACGCGCTGTTTGCAGGAGCCCGCACCGTGCAGCGGCTACCCGGCGCTTCGTATTCCCGCTCCCATGCAGTTGTACAGGTTTCCGGCACGGCGGTCTCGCCGCAACGCGCCGCTCGCCCTCGGCAGATTACGAGGCAGTCCGCGAACAGTGAATTCCGCCGTGTTTCATAACGCTTCGCTGAACGCGCATATAGAATGGCGTTTTCCCTAGCGTCTAACGCATCGTCCTGGAGATTTCTCAATGGCTAAGCCCGCAAAGCGCGTTGCCGTCACCGGCGCCGCAGGTCAAATTGCTTACTCCCTGCTGTTCCGCATCGCCAATGGCGACCTGCTCGGCAAGGATCAGCCGGTTATCCTGCAACTGCTCGACCTGCCGCAAGCACAAGGCGCCGTCAAAGGCGTCGTGATGGAACTGGATGATTGCGCATTCCCGCTGCTGTCGGGCGTCGTGATCACCGACGATCCCAAGGTCGCATTCAAGGATGCAGACGTGGCCCTGCTGGTCGGCGCCCGTCCGCGTTCGAAAGGCATGGAACGTAAGGACCTGCTGTCGGCGAACGCCGAAATCTTCACGGTTCAGGGCAAGGCGCTGAACGAAGTCGCCAGCCGCGACGTGAAGGTTCTGGTGGTCGGCAACCCGGCCAACACGAACGCTTACATCGCCATGAAGTCGGCGCCGGATCTGCCGAAGAAGAACTTCACCGCCATGCTGCGTCTGGACCACAACCGCGCGCTGTCGCAACTGGCGGCCAAGTCGGGCAAGCCGGTCGCTTCGATCGAAAAGCTGGCCGTGTGGGGCAACCACTCGCCGACCATGTACCCGGACTTCCGCGTTGCAACGGCAGAAGGTCAGGACCTGACCAAGCTGATCAACGACGAAGAATGGAACCGCAACACGTTCATCCCGACCGTCGGCAAGCGCGGCGCGGCGATCATCGAAGCACGCGGCCTGTCGTCAGCGGCGTCGGCGGCTAACGCGGCAATCGACCACGTGCGTGACTGGGTGCTCGGCACGAACGGCAAGTGGGTCACCATGGGTATTCCGTCGGACGGTTCGTACGGCATCCCGGAAGACATCATCTACGGTGTGCCGGTTACGTGCGAAAACGGCGAGTACAAGCGCGTCGAAGGTCTGGAAATCGACGCATTCTCGCGCGAGAAGATGGACGGCACGCTGCAGGAACTGCTGGAAGAGCGCGACGGCGTTCAACATCTGCTCGGCTAAGCGGCTGATGCAGACAAACCGGAACTCCTGAGAAAACGCCGGGCCGCCCCAAGCTTGTTATCCCGCTTGGGGGCTTGGCGCAAAGCGAAAGGTCTGGGTGCTCCCAGACATCAACGTGGCGGGTTCCGGTTTTTTTTTGTGCGAACGCAGTTGTTCGCATCTGATTCGAGCGCGTTTTGGGCAGTTGCCGCGACGGTCTGGCAGAGCGCGCCCGAATCAGATTTCTCCAAACAGTTTTTCCAAACCCTACCCACACCCTGACGCCGAAGATGCGCGCCCTCACACCCGCCGAAGTGCTGTTTGACGGCGAAGTGCCGCCCGCTGTGCTGCCTGCCTGCGATCACTACGCCGGCAGCGAAAAGCTGATGCTGAAATCGCTCGCGTTGCAGCAACAGATCGGCCCGGTGTTCGATATCACGCTCGATTGCGAAGACGGCGCGCAGGTCGGCCGCGAAGCACAGCACGCGGAACTGGTCGCCTCCCTGCTCGGCAGCGAGCATGACCGCTTTGGCCGCGTCGGCGTGCGAATTCACGACTTCGAGCACGCGCACTGGCGCGACGACGTCCGCCTCATTCTGCGTGCCGCGAAGCGAGCGCCTGCTTACATCACCTTGCCGAAAATCCGCAACGTCCCCGATGCCGCCGAAATGGTCGCGTTCATCGAGGCCACGCGCCGCGAACTCGGTATCGAGCAACCGGTGCCGGTGCAATTGCTGGTCGAGACGCACGGCGCGCTGACGCGCGTGTTCGATCTGGCCGCACTGCCCGGTGTGGAAGCGCTGAGCTTCGGGCTAATGGACTTCGTCTCCGCGCACGACGGCGCGATTCCCGACACGGCCATGCGCTCGCCCGGCCAGTTCGATCATCCGCTGGTGCGACGTGCGAAGCTGGAAATCTCGGCGGCTTGCCATGCCTACGGCAAAGTGCCATCGCACAACGTCAGCACGGAAGTGCGCGACATGAGCGTGGTGGCAAACGACGCCGCGCGTGCCCGCAACGAGTTCGGCTACACGCGCATGTGGAGCATCCACCCGGCGCAAATCGAGTCGATCGTCGCCGCGTTCGCGCCGCGCGACGAAGAGATCGCCACGGCCACCGAAATCCTGCTGGCCGCGCAGTCCGCCCAATGGGGCCCGACGCGCCATCACGACACGCTGCATGATCGGGCGAGCTATCGCTATTACTGGTCGGTGCTGCGTCGCGCGCAAGCCACCGGTCGCACCGTCCCGCAAGACGCCGCGCCGCTCTTCGCGAAAGTGGGCACTAACGTGCACGCCGCATCATGAGCATGCGCGTCCAAGCGGCGATCGGCACGGCGGCGTTGAATGGTGTACCTGTACACCGTCTTGCAATCGAAACACTGAATCATCTGGCGCTGCGGGCGAGCGACGTCGAAGGCGTAGGTCAACCAGAAGCAATGAGCAGGCACAAAGGAGATTGCGGGAGATGAGCGAGACAACGCAAACCGCCGGTGCACAAGGCGGCAACGAACCCCAAAGCGGCTTCAAACCGAAGAAATCGGTCGCCCTGTCCGGCGTGACGGCAGGCAAC
>NZ_JARESX010000132.1:0-10123 GCF_046026435.1 Paraburkholderia sp. RL17-381-BIF-C
GCGAAGGTGGAAGGGCAGTCTTTCGGCACGGCAACCACGACGCCTCCCGGTCTGAATCTTTTACGGCTTGAGGAGACCCTGTCGGCCGCGCACCTTCGGCTCTCCAACACGTTCGTTGAGCACTTGGACTGGAAGACATGCATCGACCGATACGATCGGCCGCATACGCTGTTTTATCTCGACCCTCCGTACTGGGAGACTGAAGGCTACGGCGTCCCGTTCCACTATGACGAGTACATCGCCATGGCCGCTCGACTACGTACTTTGAATGGGAAGGCGATTATTAGCCTGAACGATCACCCGGCGATCCGCCAGGCCTTCGATGGCTTTCACATTGAAACGGTGGACATCAAGTACACCGTGGGAGGTGGCGGCCGAGAAGCGGCCCGCAAGGAGGTGATCATTTTCAGTTGGGATGACGCTGCGCAGCCGGCAGGCCTTTTCTAGTTGCTGAATGATCGGGGCTTTGAGTCGAGAGTCCCGATACATTTTATAACCTACATTTGCAGTTGGTGTTCGGCATTATCATGGAAAGTCAACAGGAGGTGTCAGCAAAGTAGGCAACGAAATGAAAACACAGATGAAATCATTTGCTGAGCCTACCGATCTTCCGAAAGAACTCGTCGTCATTGCTGTGGCTGCTGATCGCGATGTCGGGAAATACCTGCTGTCTCGCTCACGCAAGAGCAAAGACTCAAGTCAACAGACGACAAAGAAGACGTCTTTTGGTTTCCGCGCAAGCCAACCAAGTCGGGAGATTGGGGTGTCCTATGCACAAAAAACGGCTGTATAGAGCGACGAGGAATTAGATGTTGGAACTATATCGCCATTCGTGGGAATTCATAAAACTTAAAGCGACGATTTCAGCTCCTCGAGGTGAAGATACGCGGGGCATCCTGTCAACGCGGCCACTGATTTGGATAGCAATGGCTCTGAAACATTAATAAGTTGAGAAAGCTCTTTTAGGCTTGGAGAATCGTTCACCGTCTCAACGAAGCAAAAAACGTCGCGGATGCCGTGGATCCGCATTAACTGGACTTTTTCGTCGTCGAAGAGTAAGCACAACTGCGCTTGCGCGATCCAATCGATTACCAGCTCCAGTGTATATGATGTCCGCACCCAGATGACGAGTGGGTTCTCGTGAGCCAATTTTTGGAAATTATCGATATCAAGCTCTCTGATTCTTTCGATCTTGTCAGGTACTAATCCTTGAATGAATATCAATGTCATGTTCAACGGCATCGCGGACTGCGCCGGCCACCGCTGCGAGGGAATCTTCCTCTTCAAATAGTTCCCGATTTGTTCGACTAATTGGTCTATCCATAGCGTTGGATTCCAACCGATAACAAACCCAAGCGCTGCTAGACCCACTGGTACCTCACCCGAATAAAGAAATTTATTCATCGGGAGAGCCTCCACCACGTGCCGAGCAATACCCGAAAAAATGCAGGCAGTGATTATTCTAATAGATAAGAAGTAATAGGTCGCCGGACTTATGTCATCGTTGTTGACTCTATTTATTAACTGAGCGATGGTCCACAAATAAGCCCCAAGGAATGCGATGCTGCCTATCAATACCGTCCCTGACTGATAATTCCTCAAGTCCTTAGGCGCTGACATTGAGGCGAAAGCGCCGCCGAGCACGTAGCTTGGGGTTACGGGACGATCGGGTGCCGAGAAAAATTCGGCACCGAAATAAGTGACCATTGAACAGAATAAAACTACCAGAAGCAGAAAATATACTGGAATTCTGTGCGCTGGACTGATAAAGACGTTGACGTCGCGGCGCTCAAAGTATCGGTGCGCATTTTTCCACAAAGCGGTCGCTTTAGTTGAATCCGACATCTCGCCCAATATATTAATGCTCGTGAGTATTAAACGTCGTTGCAATATTGCTGTTCCGATCACGACCGTGACTAGTAAGAGCACACTGCCGGCAGCTTGCACATGGACGAAGTTCCAGCCAAGTTTCGTTATGTAGTCCATTTCGTCTCCAACGGCGAATCTAATGAGTGAGGCGAATTCCAGCGCAATAGTTGTTTTAATGGAAATGCAGCACTATTTCGATGCCGAAGGATTTTTTTATCCCGACGAATCATAATGATGAAGATGACCGCACGTCATCTCAAAGTCCATATGTCAGGTTGGCTTCATGCGCAGGTGGTATTTAGTTTTTTAGATGGGTGTCAAACAAGGGACCAACCAATTGCAGTGTCAATTGCCTGGGCCAGTACTGCCATCGCAGCATTCCACGCTTTCTGAATCAGTAGATTGGTGAGACCCTCGACAGCAAACAACACGCCGCGGGCAGCGGCCTGATATTGTCCTATCAGAAACTCCGCGTTTACTTCAGTAATCGTACCCTGATTCTTACGCTCCTCGATCTGGCCAGCCACCGTTGAAAGATTTTTGAACTCGTTTTCCGCGTAATCTCTCAGCTTTGGCCAATCATTTCCTGCAGAAGTCTTTGCAGCTTGCAGCATGTTCTGTGCGACTTGTCCCCAGTCCATAATAAATTCTCCTATTTACCGGAAGGTGTTTCGCCGGACTTCTTCGCTAACTCAACGACGAGGATTGACCGAATTAGACTGTCAGATGTTTGACTTAGATTGTTCAGATCGGCCAAGCTAATGGGTTCAGGTAATTGTTGCCGCTCCTCTATTGACATTATCGGTTTGTTCGAATTTGCATTGGATGTGTCGCCTGAAGGCGAGGTTGATTGCACCGGGTATTGAAGGATGGCCGCCTCAAGATTAATAAGCGAATTCGTCGTGATTTGATTGTGGGCAATCGATTCAGATCGCACGATTAAGGTGTCAAGTTGCCCTTGAATTTTGTTATAGTCGCCCGCGGAATAGGTGCTTGCGGGATTATCGCAAATAATTCGCGCTGGGTCCTTGGGCAAAGGACCAGTTCCAGTATGCGCTCGCGTGTCTTGACGCGCGCAATCGCGCATTTTGGAAAATATTTGCGTCAACTCCGTTTTGATATCGGAGACACCTTTATCCGTGTCCGCGTCGTAATCTGATACCAAGTGAATTGCGCATCCCGTCAAAGCGATCGCTGTGATCACAATGGACGGAAAAATGGAAATTTGATTTTTGTTCATTTTCTCTAAGTTTGGTTATTTTTCGGCATCTCAAATTTGTAGTGCAGACTGATTCAGCGTTCAAGATTTTTACTTTAATAAAGTAATGTATTGCGGGCGGTGGCCGCTTGACATTTGAGAGGAAAAGATGCTAGCCGGCGTCTCTCGATTTCGGGCAGATCAATCGCGACAGTGGTCAAGAGCTGACGGTCTGGCGAAACGTCTTGGAAGAATTGAGTATGGTTCGGGGACGGCCAACGCCCTGACGGCGAACCGTGAGGCAATAGCTGCTGGTCACTTGATCTCGCCGGTATTTGGCGAAATATGTTTGATACCAATCGATAATCCACACATCTCACAGGACTTGCGGTCATTCCATCCCCTCCAGGAGAAGGTGATCAAGCAGGACGGAATACACAAGAAAAGCGATATGGTGGTCGGGCACCGTCAATGCTCAGCGACGGGAGCAAAGGATGTGGAATAGAGATCAAAGCACTGGATTTGGTGGTGGACTGTTTTCACGGTCATTCTGTCATGCGTTGATCGCAGCACGCCGGCAAATCATCGGAGCCGCCATGCGTCCAGACCCGCTCTCTACGCGCCGCGAATGACCGCTCTGCAGGGCTTAAAACGCGGAACGCGACCCGCGCTGACCTTTCGTTAGCACCGGCGTAGCGTCAACTTCGAACACTGAAGCCTGTCGTCTGGCCCTCTCCCCAGAGCACGTTCCCACGATACATTGCACACTCCGCGCAGATCCTCTAAGGGGCCAAATCAGCAGGTTGGTTCGAGGTTGTGACTGGGATTGAAGATGCTGCGTATTAGACAAATTTTTTTCAGCAGGAACAGATCCCGCAAGAGGGGCGTCCGGTTGTCTCAAAAGCGACCGCTAACGTGTTCTGTCGTGGATAGTGGTGCTGATACCCCGTAGCCTGCGGTACGGACGCTTTAGTCTTTTGACCGATCCGTCAGGAAACGCTCCAACTGGGCAATTACTTCTTCTACTGCTTTGGCAAATACGGTCAGCGTTTCGGGAATAGCTTGCTGAGCAAGCGAGGTACTTTCGCCGAAGAGCACTGCTATTTGAGGAGTGCCGCGATTCTTGACAGTTAGCACTCCGCGACCGGGCGATCCCACCAGATTCAGCACGCCGCCTTGCTCAACACCTAGCGCGCAGTTATTGAAGCCTATACGGCCGCCGCCTTCCATAACAAGCTCTGCAGTCACGTTCATGAGGTGAACCACGGAGAACGTTGGAATCAGCAGACGGTGCTTATCGTCGATATCCAACGCATCAAGGCTAGCAAGATGCCCGTTTCCGCCTTCAAAATTTCTAATGTGATCAGAAAACAATTCAGTCACATCATCAAACCCTTTGAACAGGCTGG
Source organism: Paraburkholderia sp. RL17-381-BIF-C (assembly GCF_046026435.1). Taxonomy (NCBI): domain Bacteria; kingdom Pseudomonadati; phylum Pseudomonadota; class Betaproteobacteria; order Burkholderiales; family Burkholderiaceae; genus Paraburkholderia; species Paraburkholderia sp. RL17-381-BIF-C. Next base: position 4,477 of record NZ_JARESX010000132.1, read on the forward strand.
CGCTGTAGGTGGAAACCATCTTGTCGCGGCTTTCCCAGATTCTGAAAGTTGACCATTTCGTAGGTGTAATACCGACAGCTTCAATGAATTCAACGAATGCGAGATCTAAGGCTGCGCGCAGGTTGTGGATAGCGTCGCCGAGAATCATTGACAGCTCCACGGGCGGATGCTGCTTCATCTTGAACTTGAGCGTGCTGTTCTGAGTGTTTTCATCGAAATCGATGCTGAAATCCAAAAAGTCGGTGCCGCAGAATTCACGCACATCTTGCAAAAATTCGTCGGCATGTTTTTTCGCCCGGCTGATCTTACTCCTTGAGGCTTCGAACATTTGATTTCTCCGAATTAGGAATGGTGGTTTTGGTGTGGGGCCGCGACAAGCATAGCCCATTAACTGCGCAAGCCGGTGACAGGTTATGTCTGACGGGCTTTTGCGCGTTGTTTCTCCACGCGTATTGGTATAAATCTTCTTTTGATTGAGTAAATGAACTGGCCAGCCATGGTCAAGAGCAAAAAAGGCCACTTCGACGGGTCCTTTTTTTGTTACGATACCTTTGTTCCAGCGCTATAGTGCCTTATCTGACGGACTTCTCGCTTTCCATGCCCTCTGAACAGGCGCCGCTAGGACCAAGCAAAGTGGCTTTGAGCGGCGCAGTCCGACGCAACTCAGTCGCCCGAGCTAGCCCATTCTACTGTCCCAATCTCGGGCACTGCAGTCAGTCGCGGGTTAGCGCTCTGACTCGTGCTAGGTTGAAGCCGACGTGCGTACCGACCTCAACGAACGGTTCACAGGCTAAACTGTTTTACTGCGTCGATTACCGGCCGTTCCCTGAGGTGATCTTTATTCGATATACTGGTCGTTTGACCATTGGCGGCGCAGAAAAATGAAATCAAGACAAGAGAAAAAGGAAATAAAGGTAAAAGACCGGCGGATGGCGCGCCCACAGATCTTTCACGTAGAGGACGTCAAAAAAACAGTAACTGTTCAACCAATCGAGATTCTCAAGATTGGGGATTGCGAGGTTAGTTTTCCCACACCAAACAATGTCGCCTTATTTTCCAGCATTGCAAGCAAGCAGCTGCAGCAGGCTATCAACATTCATGCTAGCTTGTTTGGAGGAAAGCTAAAAAAATCTAGGATTATTGAAGTTAAGGACGATGATGTGCCGCGTCTATTTAATTATCTGGAATGCATTCAGAGCAGCGTCGTTGCAATTTATACAGCCATAGAGTCATTCTGCAATATCGCAATTCCAGAAAATTACTCGCTTACGGTCAAAAACCAAAAGGGAGTCACCGAGATTTGGGATAAAGCTGCCGTAGAGCGCTGGCACAAGACCAGCGACAAAATATCTACCATTTTGCCAGAAATATTTAAAAGTAAATCGCCGAAGGATCTGATTTTCTGGGCTGATTTTAAAAACCTGGAAACAATCCGAAACGATATCGTCCATCAAAAAACCATAAAGAAAACAACCGAAACCGAGGTTGACGCGCGATTTTTGAAAAAACTTCTTGATCCGGCGGTATTTAATGTCATTAGATCCGGGTTTGAGATAATCAAATTCTTTTGCGAAAAAGACACGTCGCACGCCTACTTTCCCATGGGTTTCTGTGAGGTGCAGTTAAAGCCAATTGTTATAGACAGCTGGCAAGGCAACTTTGAGTTAATTCGAGCTTCTGGCGCGGCAGATGCGTAGATATAGTCGATGAGCTTGCATGCGTCGAACCAGCGGTTCTCCTATCAGAAAAATGTCGCTCGCAAGCTGCGCAACGAAACGAGGTGCGATGCAAGCGGCATAGCTGGCGCAGCTTTGACACTCGGTTGACTATATTGAATGGCGGCATTGCCGAGAAAGGCAGCTGATCGAGTGGCAACTTGACGCAGACGATTAACGGCGGCAGTTGGCCGTGTTTTGCCGGACGAACGCGATCAAGTCGGACTGTGTGTTGGTCGACTGATGCGCTAAACGGGGAGGTTTCGTCTGCTACAGATCTGCTACAGGAGGGGTGACAATCCATAGCTGACAGGCCTTGCGCCTCTCATTCCGCCCCCTGACCCTGAACTAAGGGGCATCAAAGCTCGGCGCTCGCAAAGGTACTGTGCCCCAACGGCCGAATCGATGGCATTGGGATTGATGCACTGCATTATTGGGCCGCCCGATCTTTCGTTTCCAGGCCGCGGTCACTCTACCAGCCGATGGAAATCGTCGACAACGCTCGGTGGGCCGCTGCAATTTGATAGATGACCACTCAGTCCGTAGTAGCATGTGCTGCCCTTCCCTAACCGATTTGCGCCATGAACATAAACTGGATACCTCTATTTGGGGACTTCACTTTCACTCCTGACGGAAGTGTCGTGTTCAACGGTCGTGAGATAACCTACGTTGACGACAAGCAAGTGTCGCATCCGGACGGCGCGGCTGTTGGCTTAGCGCTATGTGACTCGAATTTCCTCGGCGGGACAATTTCGGTCAAAGTTATCGCAGAACAAATTGGTACAAAATTTAACGCATCGATATGCTTGGCTTCCAATCCGGCGGTCAATTCGCAACTGGTAGCTGGGCTGGGCTCGTTCCAAGGTGCAATGTTTTCGGTAACCGCGTTCGATGGAAAACGCTGGATACCCTTCGAAAACGCAAATTCGGGCGCATTGGAAAATATTTCTCCAGACAGAGAGTATGCACTATCAGTCTCGGTGTTTGGTCAAAGAGTGGTGCTTAAGGCAAACGGTGTTCCGGTTGTTGATACGATTTTGCCGAGTACGCTCAATGGCCGACCGATAGGGCTATACGCGCTTTCTAAAGGGAAGGTTACGTTTTCAGATTTCCACGTTTCAGCGCAGAAGCCGAAAGCGTTTGTTGTAATGCAGTTTTCAGCACCGTATAACGAGCTATATGACAGTGTGATAAAGCCGGTATGCCTAGATGAGAAAATCGATGTTATTCGCGTGGATGAGCAATATGGTCCAGGCTTAATAATCCAGGATATTATTCGGCAGATTAATGAGGCCTCGGTCGTGGTCGCGGAAATAACGCCGAGCAATCCAAATGTTTATTACGAGGTTGGGTATGCGCATGCCAAAGGGAAGCCGACTATATTGATAGCTGAGGAGGGCGTCAAATTACCATTCGATCTTTCTCCATTTCGGGTTTTGATGTACAAAAACACCATTGAAGGTAAGAGTAAAGTTGAGGCTGCTTTGCGAGCGCACCTTCAAGCGATTTTCAGGGCAGGTTCCGGAGCCTCAATTAGTTCCGCTTAAAATAGGGCCCCGCCATCGGCAGATTTGGCAGGTTGCACTTTTCCGGGTTGTCACCGGCGACGGAACGAACGACCGCTTGCCGGCCATGAGCGGCCGGTCGACACTGGCATCCCGATCGTTGACAATTACGAAAGTTCCGTTTTGCCTCGACGGCCAATCGGCCGCGAAATTGCTTGTGCATGAAAATCTGGAGTTAAGCCTTGGCCCAAGATATCAAAGTTCTGCCGTCCGAGAAGACGGGTATAAGCAGCCGCGAGAAAGCCGTTGTTGTTTGCGATGGCATTCTCTACTTGAGAATTTTGGGAAGCGCTCATAACTACGAACTCATGACTGCAACAGCCAGTGAGCACATCGGTTTTCCCGTTGTTTGCAACGAGCAGACCCGGCTCATAGCCGCCGCCAATCAATTACGTACAGACCATGGCGGCAATCCAGCGTTCTTTGAAGATCGCGCGGGACGCAAATACGTGAAGATTTGTAAGGCGGACACTATCCTTGAGTTTGAGCCTGTGATCGCCGAGTTTTTTGAAATTTATGACCGATGCGAAGTTTCCGGAGATAACGGAAAAGACGAAATGCGGGAAGTATATGAGGCGATCTCGCCAAGCGACTCCGATGAAGATCTATATCTGAGCGATGGCCTCTGGTTGAGTAGTGACGGCCTTATGAGCGATCGAGGACGGTAACGCGGTATAGATGTTTTTGAGAATCAGAAGCCCGTTGATTGCGTGGTCCCCAATGTGAAGCGCTCAGGACGCGCGATGGCCCGGCATCGGCCACAACCGGTCGTTCGACAATGGCCGGCGGATCGTCGACAATTCTCGCTGGCTCGCGCACGTTCCGAACTAACAAGATTACCGTTTTTTAATCTGCGGCATTTAGGAGGCTTGTATGCCGGCACCCTACATCGGTAGCTGCCTCTGCGGTCAGATCAAGTTTGAGCTCCGGCACGAACCACTCACTTTTTATGTTTGTCATTGCACCACCTGTCAGCGAAGAACAGGCGGTGCTGCGCTGCCCGTGATGTGGGTCCGCCGAGCCGATTTGCATGTCTTGGAAGGTGAGCCGATCATGTTGACCTTTGACTTTGGTCGTGGGCGGCAGCGGCGTAGCAAGGCATGCGCGCGCTGTGACACGCGGCTTTGGGCCGAGCCCGTTGATCAGCCCGATCTGGCGATACTCAGACCAGGCACATTGCAAAACCAAAGCGAATTTTCTCCGATAGCGCACATATTCACCCGTAGCAAACAGCCATGGTTTCTGATTCCAGATGGCATTCCTAGTTTTGAAGGAAGTGTCGGCGAGCAGGAAGAATTGCTTCGCTTATGGCGCGAACGGAACATCGACGAGCGCTAAGGAACCCGGAATTAACGCCGGACGGGCGGTGCTTAGATCGCTTGTCGCCAAATTAGCGAGCCGATCGCCTGTTTCGGCATGATCCAGTCGTCTCGGGCTCAGTCCGGCCAGGAACGGCCGGTCGACACCATCGTTCAGATCGTCGACAATCGCCATGCGATCAGAGCGAATATCGCTTTGAGGAGCCGCTAATGCGATCCTGCCAAAATGTCGTTGCCTAAACTTTTAACCGCGGTAAAAGGAATCAATTGGTAGACCATGGTCGGAATACCCGGAAACTATCCAAAGACCCGCGGACAAAGGATTGCGGGGATAGCAGGCGCTGTGATCGCTTTTGGTTTCATTGCGTACGTCATACTCAAAAGCATCTTTCGATGGTGAAGTGGCAAGGTCCGGCCAGGAAGCGACGTTCGACCGGTTGCCGAAATTGGCGACAATGTGTGCCTGAATGGCTTGCACTTCGCGCTTTGACGACGAAGATACTCGCTTCGTCGGCTTCCATGTGCAGCTAATATTTGAGTTCTCCAGATGAGTCGGAACACGACAGCGCACCGGATGCAGAATGCTATTTGACAACCGGCCAAAGTTTCATCGCCCAACCCCGAGTCCCTACCGGCAGGGGAATCCGCTGAGATATACGAGGGGAATCGTCACGTTGATAGCTAAGGGGCTGGTCGGCGTAGGGGCGATCATTTTGTTAGTAATTAGTGCCGTTGCAGGGCCGGGGGCCGAGTTCCCAAAGTCGAGAAAGGGATGGTTCGCCTTTGTTGCTTTTCTCCTCGTAAGCAGCGCCCTATTGTTGATGGCAATCTGGTACAGGAACCAATTTCTTAATCGGTAGATGCCCTGTCGTTTGCTATCAAACCAGAGTTTTTGTGAGCGCAGTAGTCCTCACGCTGATCGAGTGAACGACTGCTTTCCGGCTATGGGACCGTCCCTTCAGGGTCGACAGCGGACGGATAGGAAATTGATCGGCGTAGTCTATGGCGTAGGCCGTTGCGCAAAGGCTTATCTGGCGGGGGGGAGGTG
>NZ_JARESX010000133.1:0-9982 GCF_046026435.1 Paraburkholderia sp. RL17-381-BIF-C
GAGCGTTATTGGACCGGCGCTCATGTATTCACACGGCTGGAGAGATCATGTTCATGAATGACGACGCTCGTGCCTTCAATGGGCTTCGCCCTCGGTTACACAAGATTGCGTATCGGATGCTGGGGTCGATTGCCGAGGCCGAAGATATCGTGCAGGACGTCTGGCTGCGCTGGCATGCAGCGCCCCGGGAGGCCATCGAAAATGTTGAGGCGTGGCTCGTCGCGGTTGCGACGCGCCTGTGCATCGACCGTCTTCGCGCCGCAAAAATTCAACGTGAGCATTATTCAGGTATATGGTTGCCGGAACCCGAGATGACCGACCCTTCTGCTACGCCAGAAGGGGTCAAGGAACGCGCCGACGACGTCTCCGTGGCTTTTCTGATGCTGCTCGAGAGGTTGACCCCGGAGGCACGCGCAGCGTTCCTGCTACGCGAGGTATTCGACGCGGACTATGACGAAGTCGCCGAAACCATCGGCAAGACGGAGGCCGCGTGCCGCCAACTGGTCAGCCGCGCCAAAGCGCAACTACGCGAAGAGCGGCCACGCTATGCCGTGCCGCGCGAAACGCATCTCCGCCTGCTGCAGACGTTCGCGCAGGCGCTGGAGCGCGGCGATTTCACCGCGATCAATGCCTTGCTGACCGACGACGCAATGCTGATCGGCGACGGCGGCGGCAAGGTGCCGAGTTTTCCGAAGCCGATGGTGGGCGGCCGGCGCATCGCACAGCTTTTCTACGCCTCGTACCGGCGCTACGGCAGCGAACTCCGCGTCAAGCTCGTGATGCTCAATGGTCAATGGGCGCTGCTGCGATTTGTCGAGGGCGAGCTCGAATCGGCGCAGTCATTCGAAACGGATGGCACGCGCATCGTCCGTATTCTCGTGCAGCGTAATCCCGACAAGCTGGCGCGTATCGCCGCGGTACACTGCAACACCTGAACGCTGCTATTTCTCCTGCCTGTGCGCGCCAGGTTGCGTTTGATTGGTGCCAAAGAGACAACACCATGATCCCGTTTGCGGGTCTACCGCGCTACGCCACGTCGACCTACGATGACTTCGTGCGGCGCATTGCCGCTAACGACATCCGCCAGGCGCGAGTACTCACCAGGAGAAGTCCATGACACAGCGTATCAACTACATTCAGCAATCGCCGGAACTGTTCAAGAAATTCCTTGAGTTCAGCAATCAACTGAAGGACAGCGCAATCGAACAATCGATCCGCGATCTCGTTTCGACCCGCGCGTCACAGATCAATGGCTGTGGCTTTTGCGTCGACATGCACGTCAAGGAAGCACGCCTGCACGGCGAGCGTGAACTGCGACTCCATCACCTGGCGGTGTGGCGCGAATCGACGCTCTTCGCGCCGCGCGAGCGCGCCGCACTCGCGTGGACTGAAGCGTTGACCAAGCTTGCCGAGCTGGGCGTGCCGGACGATATCTACGAACGCGTGCGTACCCAGTTCTCCGAGAAGGAACTGTCCGACCTGACGTACGAAATCATGTCGATCAACGCATGGAACCGCGCGAACGTCGCATTCAGGACCGTGCCGGGTTCGGCCGACAAGGTATTCGGCCTCGACAAGGCTAACCTCACCTGAACCGTCTGGTTCTTCTGTTCCTTTCCACCGTCGTTCCGCATGTGCGGAACGCGTTATTTGGCAGGCACATCATGTTTTCACTAAAGAACACCGCAATCGTAATGCTCGTCGTCGCGGGCGCGCATATCGGCGGGGCCTGTGCGGCGGCTCCTGAAGCCGTCGTGACACAGCTGATGACAAAGCCGCTCGACGACTTTCCGGGCAAGGAAGCGCTGATGATCACCGTGACCTATCCGCCGGGTTCTGTCGATCCAGTTCATCGGCATTACGCGGACGCCTTCGTCTATGTGCTGGAGGGTTCGATCGTGATGCAGGTCAAGGGCGGCAAGGAGGTCACGCTCACGCCTGGACAGACTTTCTATGAAGGTCCTAACGACGTGCACACCGTCGGGCGCAACGCGAGCCAGACGCAACCCGCGAAGTTCATCGTGCTTCTTCTGAAGAACAAGGGGGCGCCTGTTCTCGTGCCAGAGAAGTAAGCACGCTCGTGCGGCGACGCTCTGATTTTGCCCAATTGGCTTGCCAAGGGCATCGGCGTTGGCGTCGTCGCGGGCCGCTTCCACTTCCGGCGGATCTGCGCAGGTAAAGCGCGCCCAGATGCATCCGCCACAGAGATTGGAAGCATTAGACTTTGCCGTAAGCGGCGTCAACAGGTGCCGGCTTGCCTCGGTTGAACTGCTCATGTGCTCTCCCGTAAGGCCGCGGCCATCCTTTGCGCGGCTGGGTCCATTTCATCTTCCTTGAAGGGCACGACACCCATCACCAGACCTTGGCTCACACTGTGCCGCCGGGTCTATCGTCCCAATGGCGCCGCGTCGACACGCGCGGACGTCACTCTTCGAACGGAAGAGCACTCGTCTAGCTGTGACAGGCGGCTCACGACGTCCAGACCGGCACAAGCCAACGGGACCTCGATCAAACCTTGCCAGTGTGTCAGCGCCGTGTGTTCAAACGCCTGTGCGCGAGTCAATTTCCGAGAAGTGACGCGAATCACGTCGTTCTCCGTTGGCCCTGACGGGGTATTGACCGCCTCGTTTTGGAACGGCGCTACGCTTGCCTTGGCCAGGTCGCACTCGCGACCTTCGACAATCCTGATGATCTCGTGAATCCTGGAAACAATGCGTATGAGCAGACGTCTGAGTCTGGCATTGCTCAAATTTCCACTCCCGGTTCGACCAACCATGGGGTGCTGCAAGGCAGTGAGACTGCAGACTCAATTCTGTGTTTGCGCGAAACCATGTGCCTGGTGACGAGAAAAGACACAAGGCTTACGAATATCGGACTAGACGAATCTGGGCTATTCGACGCTTGAGTGAGGGCCTGCGGTCTTCGTGCCGCTGTGGTCCCGCGTTGATCAGCAATAACCCGCGATGTCGGCGGCACAGAGGGGCGTGCCCGCTTGCCTGCCTACGACCGGGGGGCGTGTGCGAGCCCTATGAGCAAACCATACAGGGCAAAGAAGACCCACCGCGACGATGCCCAACAACGACACCTGCCATCCAGATTGGTGAACGCGTGCGAACAATCCGTGGAGTCGATCGGCCAGCAGCGCACCTGCGAGGAGACCAGCGCATGCCCATATGCATACGCTGGCGCAGTCGTGCAAAATAAAGGAGCGCGTTTTAATTGCCATTGCTCCGCAAAGAGGAACGGCGACCAACGAAAGGCCGGGCACGAAACGGACAATCATTAATGCACGCGCGCCACGTTGAGAAAAGAAGCACTCGAATCTGGCAACGCATGATTGCTTCACGAACGACAGCCTACATACCAACTGAAGGGCGCGTCTGCCGTAGCGCTTGCCGCCTTGAAACCAGAGCAAGTCGCCAAGAACTCCACCGGAAACGGCGGCGGCGAGCAGAATGGCGAAGTGGAGCAGTGCGCGCGCGAGGTCATATCTTGCAGTAGCGATGCTCGCGCCGACCGTCATCAGGGCTGTGATGGAGGGAAACGGTAGACCGAGCGACGAGGCTAGCACGCTGAAGAATACGATCAACGCTCCATACTGGGAAAGCAACTCATGGGTAAACATTGGGTAATCCTATGGAAATGATTTTGTCGTGGTCGTAGCATTCGAGCGGGAAAGATCAGCATGAGATTTATCAGTACTCGTTTCTGGTGAATTAAGAAATCGTTTGCGTTGATGGCGCATGAAGCGAATCTGAATGCGATTTGAACTCGGTGCAGCGCCGATGGCTCACTTCGATAGTCCGGTTGTGCGCAATCAGCTTCGGAGCGCTCCACCCAGCCACAGCGCGAGGTTGACCGAGTAACGGTGGATGTCCCGAAGGGCTTGCGGCTCGGTCTGCATCCCGTTCCCAGGAGGTTCGGTCACAAAGCTCGGGCAACCCAGTCGCGTGTCCCAGTTGTAGTCCGCAAAATGATGAAAAGTACTTTGGGCGATTGCGGGACCTCCGCGGACCGAAGGTTCGAATGCGACTGCAAGATTAAAACTCTTTCCTGTTACTTTGCTTTTGCCTCGTGCGATCACTCGAGCCGGTTCATGCTCAGGAGCGTCGACGGCACCTTCATGGGGGTGTGCGGGCAGGAACCGGATTGCGCCACCAGGAGAGTCAGGGTCTGCCAATACGGGATGGGTGGGTCCAACAATCGTGACTTCCTGAAAGTCTCCGTTTGTGCCCGAGTGAAAATTGGGCCAGGAGATGTGGGGTGAGAATGGGTCGTCCGCCACACGCCTGGATTGGTCGGGGTCGAGATTGCGCGTGTGGAAGTGATGTGCCTTGCCCACCCCGCCCAAACTGCACAGCGAACTGCCCAGATCCATGTGATCCCTGGTGACCAACAAACCACGACCTGCCCGTCGGAATCGCGTGATCCCCTCGCAATCTTCGGAGGTCAGACCGTCGCCTTCGTCAACGGCAAACAACCACAACTCGTCGAACCCGGTTTCATCGAGTCGGGAAAGAATCGGGTCCGGTTGCCCAAGCCGCTCGCGGTCCCGACCAACGACCCTGAACGTCACGCGCCCTTCAGGATCCTGATGTGTTTGCAGTAATTCCGCCAGGCGGCTGAATCGCGCGATCGACCAGTCGTCGCTGCAAGGCAGGATGGTCGTTTGAAGCAGGATCTGGATGGTACGCATGATGGTTAGTTAGTCATGTCAATCAATTGGAGCCATTCGTCGAGACCTATGCGGCCGAGGCGCGCCTCGCCCAGAGTCACGAGCGAATGCTTCTCGACCAGGCCGCCGAAATATCGTGCCTCGGGGTCTTTTACTACCTCACGCGGATCGCCGGCGGCCGTCAGATAGCGGGCGATGATTTCGTTGAACGGCGCTCGGTCCGGGCCGGCGATCTCGACGATGCCGTTTCGCGGCGCCGTGAGCGCCACATCGGCAACGATCGCGGCAACGTCGTCAGCCGCGATGGGCTGGAACAGGCCTGGCGAAACCCTGATTACGTTTCCATCCGCACTCGACGCGGCGATACCGCAGAGGAATTCCATGAACTGCGTGGAGCGGATGATGGTGTAGGGGATGCCGGAGGTCTCGATCAGCTTCTCCTGCGCGACCTTGGCGCGGAAATAGCCATTGTCGGGCGTCCGGTCGATTCCGACGATGGATAGCGCAACATGGTGCCGGACACCTGCTGCGGCCTCAGTCGCGAGAATGTTTCGGCCGGACGTCTCGAAGAATTCCAATACCGCCTTGTCATCAAACGATGGTGAATTAGCGAGGTCGATCACCACCTGCGCGCCGGCCAAGGCGTCCTTGAGCCCCTCTCCTGTGATGCTGTTGATTCCGCTTCTTGGCGAGGCGGCGACGACCTCGTGTCCGTTCTGGCGAAGAATGACGACGGCCTTCGAGCCGATCAGGCCGGTGCCGCCGATGACGACGATTTTCATGGTTTGCTATCCTTTGTCGACCACTCGATACCCCACGCGGGTTCGAATGCAGATGAGGAAAAACCTGGGATTTTTCGCGGATGAATCGACCTGATATCGCGATATTCCCACGATCAACTCGCACTTTAGTGACCCGCGTTCGGGCTGCCTTGAGGCCGACAACCACGGGTGGCCGCACGTGGGCCCAACCTTCCGCCGCAGCGCTGGTTCCGATGGACAGCCGTCCTCGGTGTTGCCGGTTGAAGTGAACTCCGACAGTGCATTTTGCGGGCCGGATGCGCCCTGAACGTGCGCTATGCTCGTTAAAGCACATCGTGATCGTAGGCGGGTGCCGTCTGTTGCGGTAGACATCCAAACAGACACACGGCGTTTCCCGTCCGGCACCAATCAAAGACAGATCAAGGGCTCCGCCCGTCGGAAAGCGCCGCCCTTTCACTGCGCATGTCATCTACGGACAATTGCCCGCACTCACGCTCGGACATCGACTCGGTTTTGCGCAAAGGACGTAAGCGGGGCGATTGATTCCGCTGTCGTACCGTCTCGTTGATTGTTGCACTCGAGGCAACATGATGAGTTCGCTCGCGGGGCTACTGCCCTTCGATGTCCGAGCCTACGATCTGTCCTGACGGTGCCGCGCAAGCGACGTCTGTAGCGTCGCTTGCGTGCGCGGCCGCCATCGTTCTCCGAGTTCGGGAATCATGCTCAGCGATCTCGACACTCGCCGCTGAATAAAGCAGGCACCCGTTGCTATGAGTTCGGTGCTTATCGTCGACTTCGTAATTTTTCAACCGAAGGCAATCATCATGTCGCAGAAAATCCTGATAGTGGGTGCCGGCTTCGCTGGAGTGTGGGGTGCACTAGGCGCAGCTCGCGTCCTCGATGGTGCTGGCGTAAGGACCAGTGACGTTGAAATCACATTGATCTCTCCGAAGCCCGAATTGCAGATCCGTCCGCGGCTGTATGAAAGCGAGCCGCAGCGGATGGCTGCACCGCTGCGTCCGCTTCTGGACGCCGTGGGCGTAAAGTTTCTGGAAGGCAGTGTCGAAGCGATATCCGTTCATGACAAAACGGTAAGTGTCGTGTCGGCCAACGGGTCGACGCTTTCGCTCGCCTATAACCGGTTGCTGTTGACCAGTGGCAGCAGGTTGAACAGGCCACCAATTCCGGGCCTGGCGGAGTACGCGTTCTCTGTCGATCGTATCGAGGACGCGGTAGTGCTCGACAACCACTTAAGAGAACTGGCGAAACGGCCGGATTCGCCGGCACGCAACACTATTGCAGTTGTCGGATGTGGCTTTACGGGTATCGAGGTAGCAACTGAATTGCCTAAGCGAATCCGCGAGTTGTTTGGTGCCGACGCGGCAGTCCGCGTGGTCGTGATCGGATCCCAGGACGATATTGGTCCCGATCTCGGCCCCAATCCTCGACCGTATGTATCTGAAGCTTTTGACTCGCTGGGCGTTGAGACAGTACTTGGATCTGGCGTGGTGTCGGTCGACGCGGACGGGGTTCGCACTGCGGCGGGTAACCGTATCGAAGCCATGACTGTGATCTGGGCGGGTGGAATGCGTGCCAGCTCGCTGACTGCGCAAGTTTCCTCGCATCTTGACCCACTTGGACGTGTCGAGGTCACACCTGATCTTCGCGTGCCAGAAGCACCTGAAGTATTTGTAGCGGGCGATGTTGCGCGAGCTCGGAGCGACGACGACGGGCACTATGCATTGATGTCCTGTCAACACGCTATCGTGATGGGGCAATTCGGTGGGCACAACGTGGCAGCAGACCTGATCGGCGTTCCGACACTCGAATACAGGCAGCCGTTCTATGCGACCTGCCTCGACCTCGGCGAGTGGGGGGCTATTTACTCGGAAGGCTGGGATAGACAGATCAAACTGACGCACGCAGAAGGAAAGACACGCAAACAGATGATCAACACGCAGTGGATCTACCCGCCGGCGCCGAACCGTACCGAAGCGTTGGCAGCGGGTAACCCGCAAGCGTCCTTCGGCTAACCTGTTGGCGCCGCCCTGGCTGTTGCGGTGAGCGGAGTGCGTCAGTCACGTGCGCCAGCGGCAATGAACGTCTTCAACAGACAATCACACGTTGCTGTCGCGCGAGAGGCGTTGAGTCAATCAACAACGGTCACGATATTGACAGTCCCTTGTCTGGCCATCTTCGCATACGGACACAGGCGTTCAGCGGTCCGAACCATCTCTTCCGCTACGCCTCGGTCAACGCCCGGCATCCGAACCCGAACATCGATGACCAATGCATAGCCTCCATCCATGGGATCACGACCGAACGCAACCTGCACTTCCACAACAGCATCGTGGATATCCATTGCAGCGCGTTTCCCGATCAGGTTTAGCGCCCCGTGAAAGCACGCCGCAAAACCCGCGGCGAACAACTGCTCGGGATTGGTCCCGTTACCGGGGCCGCCGAACTCAGTGGGTAGCCGCAGTTCCGCGACAAGATTTCCGTCATCTGAACGAGCCACACCAGATGCACGACCGTGTCCCGTCTCGCCGCCGGAAACGGTGACAGTGGTTGTGTACAGTGGACGAAAATCCCGGCCCCGATACCTGTCGAGGAGAGAAAGCGGGGGAGCTTGCAGCTTCTTGTCGTCCATGGTGCGGTCTCGAGTTCAGTGAAGCGCGTTCCGGCTCTCAGCCGTCAATTTGTCGAAGCCTGCCTTATCGGTGCGGCCCGCACTCGCAGGAGCAAGCACGGTCTCCGGGACTTCGAGGCGTTGAATGGAACGAACGATCATATAGTAAATGGGGCGACCTCTCGCTCGCCCCGATTTCTGGTCGGCGACGGGACAACGCCGTCCCATGGTAGATGAGCGCGGATGGCAACGGTAGAGTCGTCCAGGGAGACATGATGTTTCCGGTTTGGCGCCAATCCAAATTGGTCATACGAAACTGAAACGCGCGCGACACGCGCTCAAGGTGGCTGATCGATACGTGGATCGCGCGCGGGCGTGTGGATGGACGTCGGATATCAAGACGGGCGGGTCTCCATGAGCCGGGCGAAGCAGATGAAAATTGAGTGAACCCAATCGCATCGGCCAGATGATAGCGGCCGAGTTCAGCAATTTTTTGCACCAGGCAAGTGCTAGACTTCTACACGTCAGACCGCAGTCTGACGGCGCCGTATGCGGCCGTCTCGACGGGCCAGACAGAGCGGAATAAGGAACACTTGTAAGGAAATCCTGACCGTCCTTGATGCAGCCGGCGGTATCTGTCCGGCTAAAGCGTTGGTCCCGGACTGTTGTGCGATGGTCCCCGAGCTGCATTCATAGGCGTTCCCCGTCTCGCCCGGGCCGCGTCAATCACGGTCACCAGCTGTAGCACGAATAGTCGTTGTCGGCGCGAGAACGCATGCTGGCGCCCTGGACGACTCACCCGTTCATGTGTCAGTAGTGGGGCCATCAATGGATCAATCGGATACATCACAGCGAGGCTTTCGCGTTGGCATACCAAATAACGCTGACGCCTTGTCTACCTGTTTCGCGACGAGCTACGCGGGGATCATCGCGTTCATGGCGGTCGCGACCGAGGGAAGCTTCGTCAAAGCCGGGGAACGATTGGGGATTGGACGCTCGGCCGTCTGTCGAAATGTTCAGAAGCTTGAAACACAGCTAAGCACTCGCCTTTTTCTCCGAACGACAAGGACCACAAACCTGACGCAGGAGGGCGAAAGGTTCTTCGAGAACTGCAACCAGGGCGTGACCCATATCGTCGAGGCAATGAACGACATGCTGGACCTCCGCCAAGGTCCACCTCGTGGCTTCGTTCGAATCCGCTCGACAGTTGGATTTGGACGCAAGGTGGTTGCTCCGTTGCTTTTCAGGTTTTCCGAGGTTTACCCGGATATCGCGGTAGATCTAAGCCTGGATGACAGGCCCGCCGATTTCGCTGCAGAACAGATCGATGTCGCGTTTCGCGATGGGTTCATTGAGGACTCGAGCATCATTGCGAAACAGCTCATTCCAATGCAGAGGGTACTCTGCGCATCCCCTGCTTATGCCGAAGAGCGGGGACTACCCTCTACGCTGGACGATCTGGCGCAGCACGACTGTATCAACCTGCGATCCAACGGTCGCGTCTTTGAGTGGGATTTCAAGGTCGACGGACATATGCGAAAGTATCTGCCGACCGCCAGATTGACGTTCAATGATGCAGACCTGGTATTGCGGGCAGTCCTGGAAGGTCGCGGAATTGCCCAGATGCCGGGCTATCAGATATGTGATTACGTCGCGCGCAACGAACTCGTCATGGCCTTAAGGCGGTACTTGCCGGACGACCGGGGCCACTACATCTGCTATCTCTGCCGACAGAATCTGCCGTCGCGCATTCGCGTGCTTGTCGATTTCATGACGGAGGAGATTCGGGCGCTCAACCCATTCTGCCTGGGGGAATTCAATCCGGACGATTTGGAAAACGGGTGTCAGGCGTGAGGCGACTCATAGACCCCATATGTGGTGCGATCACATTATCGATATGCTTCGCGGTCACAAACC
>NZ_JARESX010000134.1:0-9857 GCF_046026435.1 Paraburkholderia sp. RL17-381-BIF-C
CAGCAGTGAGACGTCCCAGCTTCGCGGCCAACTGCAGCCGCGCCGCGCGCCAGCCCGTCAGCGCCTGGACGCGCTGCTGCCTGGCCTCCGAGAGCGCTTTCTGTGCGGATAGCAGTTCCAGAATGTTGCCGACGCCCGCTGCATAACGGTGTCGTGCGACATCGAATGAGCGCTGTGTTACCAGTAGCAGCGTGGCGGCGTTGTTGATGTTTTCCGTGTCCGTCTGGAGTAACTGGTAGCTTTTCCAGACATCGAGTGCGACCTGCTGGCGCGCTTCATCAAGCATGTCCTTCTGAAGCTCCGCCTGAGCATGTGCGCCGCCGATCCTGTAGCTGCGTCCGAACCCTTCGAACAGCGGAATCTGCACTTGCACGCCTAAATACCAGTCGCGCCCGGTCGAAGGAAGGTGCGGTTCGCCCAGCCCGAGGCTCGCAGGCTGGTTGTTCTGGCTGTATCTTCCGGTCAGGCTGAAGACGGGCAATCCTTCTGCGCGGGTCTGCTGTTCGCTGGCGATAGCAGCGTCGAGCTTTGCCCTGGCCGCGGCGATTGCGGGGTGAGTGCGCTGTGCGTCCTCGATCATTGCCGTTACGGTTTCCGCGAAAGCATTGTCCGGCACTACGCTGTCTTCGGCATCCGGCATCGCAACGGGCTGGTCCGCGCGCAGGCTCATGTCGGCAGCGAGCGTGCCGATTGCAATCTGCAAATCACCTTCGGCTTTTACGCGACTGAACGTTGATTGCGCCCAGGCAGTCTCTGCCTGCAACTGGTCGGAAATCGCGGCAACGCCACGGGTCACGCGCGCCGACGCTGCGGTGAAGCTGTCATATGCGATAGATTCTGTTTCCTTCGCCAATTCCAGCTTTGCTGCGGCGGCCTGCGCAGCGTAATAGTCGGTGGCGACGGTGGCAAACACTGTCTGCAGAGTAGCGTCATGGGTGGCGTGCGCGGCAGCGAGCAGGGCCTGCGCATTGGCGAGCGCCGCCTTCCTGCCGCCGAAGTCATACAGGATCCAGTTTGCAGAGGCGGAACCGGAGTAGAGCGTTGAGCGGGTGACCGAACTCAGGCGTGAGTATCCCTTTACGTCTGTTGTCGCGTCATCCCGTCCGTCCTGCAGACTGGCGCTCAGGGTCGGCAGATAGGCTGACTTCGCGACGCCAACGGCAGCGGCCTGAATCTTCACGTTTGCCCAAACCTCCCGGGTCTTGGGGTTTTCGCACAAGGCGCGATTCACGGCCTCGGCCAGACGAAGCGGTGCCCCTAGCGGAACGAACTGGCAGGAATGCGCGGCATCGGTGTCGGCGAACTCACCTGCGGGTGTAGGTGGCACGCTAGCGGCGGCGCCGAATACATCGAATGCGCACGCAGACGGCGGCAAGCCACCCAGCAGCAGAGCACCTTTCACAACCAGCGTGATGAGAATGCGGGCACGTTTCGCCCGCATGAGCGATCTAGCGTTCATGCAGGCTTTCCCCGGCTGTTCGCGTCAGCGGATCAAGGAAATACCCTGCAACGCTGCGCCGTCCCGTCCTGATCTCGGCTGTCACCTGCATGCCCGGCGTGAGACTGACGGGCTTACCATCGATTGGCATGTGGCCGGCCGGCAGACGTACGCGCACGTTGAAGGCCAAGCCGGATTTCCGGTTCCTGTCCTGCACTGCGTCGTTCGATACCGATGTAACCTGGCCGGTCAGATAGCCATAGCGGGTGTATGGAAACGCTTCGATCTTGACTATGGCGTCCTGCCCGACATTGACGAAGCCTACGTCCCTGTTCTCAATGCTTGCTTCAACTTCTACCGCGTCGTCAGGCACGATTTCCATGATCGTCTGGGCCGTGGTGACTACGCCTCCGGGAGTATGCGTGGCGAGCTGTTCGACCGTTCCGGCAACCGGTGCGTACAGTGTCATCAGTGCCTGGCGGGTCACGGCCTTAGTCTCGTCAGCGCGACTCTGCGCGAACTGTTGTTTGGCCTTGTCGAGCACGTCAAGCTGTTCCCGTGAGAACTGGGAGGTGGTCTGTCCGGTGGCGGCGCGCTGTTCTGCTATGGCTGCAGTCAGTTCCTGAGCGCGGCTTTGTTGCGCGGCCAGTTCGTGCTCCTGTTCTAGCGCGGCCTGTTCTTTGCCTAGCCAGTCATGCTGTGCGACATACTGGTTGTGTGCCAGCGCGCGGTAGTCATCGGCTGCGCGACGTGCCAGTGGCGCGGTCGCGCGTAGTTTGGCCACCTCCTGCCGTGTCGTCATGAGTTCAGCTTCACGTTTGAGCAACTCGGCATGCGATGCGTCGAGCCTGTCGAGATATTCCCTGTAGAGGCCGTCCGCGAAGTGCTGCGCGTGGGCCTGTTGCTCTGACGATGCGCCCTCTACCGGTGCCACTATGGGGGAGTGTCCGGTTCTGACCGCCTCCAGCAGCGCCGCCGCCCTCGCGGATGCGAGCGCCGCATCGACGCGTGACGAACGCGCCTTGTCGGCGTCGGCTGCTGTCTGCGTCGAGTCCAGCACCAGCAATGCTTGTCCGGCACTGACGCGCTGCCCCTCATGAACCCGAATTTGCCGCACTACGCCAGTGATCGCGGGCTGAATGATCTTGACTCGGTCGTTCGGAACCAATCTGCCTTTTGCTGTGACGACGATATCGAGTTGGCCGAGTATGCAAACCAAAAGGATCAGGACTGACAGGATTGCGAGTACTCGCATGGTCCAGCGAGGTGCAGGATGAATGGGTGTTTCAACCAGTTCAAGCTGGGCGGGCTGAAATGCCAGTTCGTGCGCGAGTTTTTCCGGCGCGTCGAGTTGGTCACGATGAGACCAGCCAATCCGCCAAACGGCCGCATACCGGTGCACCAGATCGGCCAGAGCCTGGAGATCGAGTCGCATGATCAGCTGTTCTGTAGTGAAATCAGACGTGCGTAGTAACCGCCTTGCGCGAGCAGTGCGTCGTGCGTGCCACGTTCCACGATCCGGCCGTGATCCATGGCAATGATCTGGCTTGCGTGCCGCACGGCGCTCAAACGGTGGGCGATGATGATGACAGTCCGTCCGGCGCAAATGGCGAGCATATTGTTCTGAATAACCCGCTCGGTTTCGAAGTCGAGCGCGCTGGTCGCCTCGTCGAGGATCAGGATGCGTGGATTGGTGAGGAGTGCCCGCGCAATGGCCAGCCGTTGGCGCTGGCCACCCGAGAGGTTGCCGCCGTGTTCCTCAACGGGCGTGTCATAGGCTTGAGGCAGTTCGCAGATGAACTCGTGTGCGCCGGCGAGTTTTGCGGCCCCTATGACAGCATCGAGCGGAGCGCCCGGATCAGTCAGCGCAATGTTCTCGCGGATCGAGCGGTTAAACAGGGTGTTTTCCTGCAGTACCACGCCCACCTGACGCCGCAGCCATGCAGGATCCGTCAGCGCAAGGTCGATTCCATCGATTCGCACGGTTCCCTGTTCGGGCAAGTAAAGCCGTTCAGCAGTTTGGTGAGCGTGCTCTTGCCCGAACCTGAGCGGCCTACTATGCCGATGACATCGCCCGCACGCACCTCCAGCGACAGGTCATTCAGGATTGGCGGGCCGTCCGCGCGATAGCGGAACCGGATGTTCTCAAACCGGATATTGCCGTTGACCGCGGGCAACGCCTGCCTGCTTTGCGGCAATTCATTGCGTGTATTGAGAATGTCCCCAAGACGTCCCATTGAGATACCGATCTGCTGGAAATCCTGCCAGAGTTGTGCGAGGCGCAGAACGGGTGAGGCGACATGTTGCGACATCATGTTGAATGCAATCAATTGACCCACGGTCAGGCGGCCGTCGATGACGAGCTTTGCGCCCAGCAGCAATGTGGTGAGCGTGACCAGCTTGCCGGTGAACTGGATGAGCTGCTGTCCCACGTTGCCGAGCGCCGTGACCCGGAAGCCTGATGCGACATAGCCGGCGAGTTGCGATTCCCATCGTTTGATGAACTGCGGCTCCACGGCCATGGCCTTAACCGTTTCAATGTTCGAAATAGTTTCGACAAGGAACGACTGGTTGTCCGCACTGCGTGCGAATTTTTCGTTCAACCGGTGTCGCAGAGTGGGGACCAGTGTGGCTGAAATGGCGGCGTAAAGCGGTAGTGAGGCGACGACAATCAATGTGAGCCAGACGCTGTAGAGACACATTACGCCGAGGAACACGACAGAGAACACCAGATCGATGACAGCGGTCAGCGCCTGGCCCGTCAGGAAGTTGCGGATGTTCTCCAGTTCACGCACGCGCGCGACGGTATCGCCTACGCGTCGGGCCGAAAAGTAGGGTAAGGGCAGCGCAAGCAGATGACGGAACAAGCGCGCACCCAGCTCAACGTCAATCCGGTTGGTGGTGTGCGAGAACGTGTAAGTGCGCAGGCCCGATAGCAGCACTTCGAAAGTGGAACTCACGAAAAGGGCGACACCTACA
The DNA here is from genome assembly GCF_046026435.1 of Paraburkholderia sp. RL17-381-BIF-C. Lineage (NCBI taxonomy): Bacteria > Pseudomonadati > Pseudomonadota > Betaproteobacteria > Burkholderiales > Burkholderiaceae > Paraburkholderia > Paraburkholderia sp. RL17-381-BIF-C. The sequence continues at coordinate 4,418 of NZ_JARESX010000134.1, forward strand.
ACGGTGAGTGTGTTGTAGGCCCGGTTCACGAGAACCTTGTCCATCACCACCTGGAACATAAGCGGAGAGACGAGTCCGAAAGCTTGCAGGATTAGCGATACCCCCAGCACTTCCAGGAGAAGTTTCCGGTACTTGATAATCGCCGGAATGAACCACGAAAAATCGAAGCGCGAAAGTTCACCGGCCAGCGAGGCACGGGACGCGAATAGCAGCATCTGACCTGTTGTACGGAGCGCGAGTGCGTCGAGAGATTGCACTGTCGGAGTGGTCGCGTCGGCCTCGAGAATAAAGACAGTCTTGCCGTCGCATCGTGCGATGATGAAATGCCTGCCGTCCCTGTCGAAGGCGAGCGCCGGTAACGGTGTGCGGTCGAGGCGGTCGATCCGCAAGGGTGCCTGGGTCGCCTTCAGACCGATTGAGCGCGCACTCAGTATCAGCGCACTATTGTCGAAGGATTCATCGTTGAGTGCGGCAGCGTGGCGCAACTGAGCTGTGTCGGCGGCAATGCCATGAAACCTTGCAATGATGACAAGGCATGCGAGTGCCGGATCGTGCACCGGCCGTTTGGGTTCGGGAGCGTTCAAAGGATGCAAGTGACTTGACATCCGCGACGCAGGAAGGCGCGGATGCGTGGGCAGCGGGGGAAGGAGTGTCAGTACTGGTTTGCGGAAAGCATGGCCTGTGGCTGCTGCTCGACCGGGTAGGGCATCTGTGAACTGGCCGATGGCTCGACACCGTAAGAGGCCATGCCCGCAATCAGGTTGTTAACCTGCCGTTCAGCATGTAACACTGATGTGGACGCCATATTCGCCAACTGGTCCCGGTTCCATGTCGTGCCGTCGGCGAATTGCACTTGCTGCACACCGTAGGAACTACCGTACATGAAAGAGTCGAGTGTTATCTGATCGCCCGCTATGCCATCCGTGAGCACCAGGTTCTTGCCCGACGTGAGCACCGCAACCGATGACGCGCTGATTCCCTCGCCCAGTTGCAGGACGTTATTGGGTGTTCTACCCGAGTCATACTCCGATATCTCCAGCCTCCCGTAACCCGCATCGAAAATGAACGTGTCGCCGCCGCCCAGGCTCTGGATATAGTCGTTACCACCCTTGCCGTCGAACACTACACCGATGGATGCGGCATAGAGCTTGTCGTCACCCGTCGTGCCGGTTGCCGCCATCTGCAACATCTGCTGCCGGTTCCAAACGGAGCCGTCAGCGAACTGCACTTCCTGCACTCCGTTCGTCAGGCTGCTTGCTTCGCCGTCCAGCGTGATCTGGTCGCCCGCGATACCGTCTGTCAACACGATGCTGAAATTGGCTGTGCCACGTATCGCGACGGACGACGCGCTAATTCCTTCGCCGAGTTGCAGCACGTTATGGGGTGTCTTGCCTGTGTCTAGCTCTGATATCTCCAGCTTCCCGTAGCCCGCGTTGAAGATGAAAGTATCCCCACCGCCGCCGCCCTGGACATAATCGTTGCCGCCCTTTCCATCGAATACTTCCGCATTGGACGTTCCGTAAATTCTGTCGTCAGTTGCAGTGCCTGTTGTTGCCATGCGAAGCAGTTGCTGCTGTGTCCAGACCGTATTGTCTGCAAAGCGCACCGCCTGCACGCCGTAGTTATAAAGGAGCATGGCCGTATCAAGCGTAATCTGGTCGCCCGCAATGCTATCGGTCAATACAATGCCTGAGTTGCCGTTCGTGCGCACGGAGACGGACGACGCACTGATTCCCGGCCCAAATGCGAGCACGTTATACGGGTTGCTGCCGTTGTCTGCCTCAGAAATTTCGAGTTTCCCGTAGCCCGCATCAAACAGGAACGTGTCGCCCCCGCCGCCGCCCTGGACGAAATCGTTGCCGCCTTTACCGTCGAACACTTCTGCATTGCTGGTCCCGTACAGCCTGTCATTGCCCGCCGTTCCCGAGAGCGCGGCAGCCTGGACCAGCTGGTATCTTGTCCATGTCGTGCCATCGGCAAACTGCACGAACTGAACACCCTGGCCGCTGTCGTGAAGTTCGCCCTTCAATGTGATCTGGTCACCTGTCACGCCATCGGTCAATACCATGTCACCGTTGGCGAGCACTCTTGCCCGAATCGATGACGGGTCAATGCCGGGACCAAACTGTAGGGTATTGCCGGGCTTACTGGAGTTCGGATCGCTCTCCCGAATTTCCACCACACCGTCACCAGTGGAGTAGTGGAATTCGTCATGTCCGGGTAGCGTGCTGCTTGGGTCGTTACCCGCGCGATTGCCAATCAGTACGCTGATGCCTGGACCCGCATAGAAGTCATGGTAGATCGTGCTGCCGGTTTCCTGAATGCGCCCTGCACTGTCAAAACTGATCTGCAACCCGCCTGCGATAGCATTCGCAACCGACGCGATCGTGTCGTTTGTCGCCACAGCAACGTATTTCTGGAACAACGACGTGGACATGCCCATGTCAAACCGCGCTGCGTCTGCGACGCGCAAGAGCAGGTCCCATGAAGCGAGGTTCGCCGGGGTGAGTGTGCCGAGCCGCTGGAGAGCCGCCGCCAGTGCTGGCGCAAATGTCGCAGTTGCCTGGACCGTATCAGTGGAGGCGTCATACCTGAACTCAGGCGCGACACTCGCCGCCAACGGTGATTGCAGAACAAGGCGCGCGACCGCCGCATCGAACAGATCGTTCCAGCTTTGCTCCAGGTAGCTCGATGCACGGATTCCGGGGTTCACGCCGTCACCGGTTGATTTGAACGACTTGCCCAGGTACCGCTCCACGAAGCCAAGGTGTCGCGCGTCAATCGAGCCACCCCGAGAGGCGGGGGCGAGCGAAGTTACCCCCGCCCACTGAAAGAGAACGGCCTGTGCCGCTGCCTCGATACTGGAGGGCGATGCACCCGAGGGCTGTGCAACGAAGGCCTGCACCAGACTCTGCAAGTCCGGGTCGAGCGACATGGCCGAACGCAGGTCCCGCAATGTTCCCGCACCTGCCAATTGTGGGAGCGCGGCCGCAGTCGCTGTCACATCGACGGGTGTTACTGGCCGCGTGTTCATCGTGCTGTTGGTAAACCACGCGTCGGCGATTTCATGAGTAGTGCCGTCGGTCAATGTAAAGCTGCTGACGGAACTGATCCTGTTACCCGCGATGCTCTCGCTGACCACCGTGTTATTCAGGTTGATTGAGGCGATGCCAAGCTGGCCGAGCGTATAGAGTTCGCCTGAATCAGAGGTTGCGTTCCCGTTGGCATCGACCCACACCCGCAGGCTTGCAAAGGCAGGATCGGATGCATCGATGATGTTGTCGTGGTTGGCGTCGAGCTTGCGCAGGATGTCGAAGCCATCAGTGGTTTCATTGCCAAATAGCTGGGTAATATTTGTGATGGCCCGGTTGTCCGGGTCAAAGCAGAGCAATCCCATGCCCGCACCAACCCAGCCGGTTTGCCGGGCAAAGCCGTCGTTGTTCAGGTCGAAGTAGGGCGCGCTGGTGTTCAAGGGCGTCAGGTTGATTCCTGAACCGGTCAGATCAAGAACTAACGGGCTGGTTGAGTCCAACGGAGGGCCGTCGTATTTGCCCAAGGCGCCGCCACCTGCGCCTGATTCGGGCGGGGATACGCCAGAGCCCCCCGGGTGTCCGGTGCCAGATGCGCCTGATCCTCCGGCGGCTCCCGCGCCTCCCATGGCGCCCGTACCTGACTGCGAGTCGATAGCGTCGAGCAGGCTGCCGATTTCGGCTGCGGCTGACTTTACTGCGTCCACTACCGCGTTGGTGGCGGCTAGGGTAAATAATCCTGCTGCGGCCGACACTGCTAGGCCGAGGCTTACGACTGGCGCTGCGGCTGCCGAGCTAACTATACCTGCTGAGGCCAACGCATCGGCGACAGTCGCAATTACCGCTCCAGTGGTGTTCAGCACGTCCGCGACGGTACTTGCAAGGTGCAGACCACTTGCGCTTATCGACCCCCTGTCGCCAGAGGCTACTGCATCGTTATAGACTGACAGCGCATCGGCCATATCATTGATTTGGCTTTCTAACTTATCAACTGCCGATGCTACCGCGCTACCCAAGCCACCAATCGTGCCGAACTTTCCCGCCACCTCACTATTAGTTAGGGTTGAGTGAGCACCGGCGGCAGTAGTCGCAACAGTAACGGCCGCCTCAATCAAATCGCCTCCCGCCGCTGCCTGCATAGCGCCGGCCATCGATGTGGTGGTATTAATTATTGGGTTGAGGTAATCGCTTATCAAAACGGTGGGCATCGTCGATAGTCCTATTTGGCGGGTCAATCTGTGGCAAGTAATTAAAATTTATATGTAATTTATTTGAATTGTTCTAGTTATTAATAATTTCATTCCCGTCGCGCCCGGTAAGGAGCAGCCTCGCCATGTATCCGCGATAAGGCTCCGGCAATTCATTTCCTAGTGAATAAAGTGTGCGGGCCGTCGTGCATGCATCCTCGTTGCTTGCTGTCTTTAAACTAGCGAGCCCACTGAAATACGTTTTCGACTGGGATGCATTCGATAATCTCGCTATTTTTATAAGGGCTCGCGCTGCGTCCTCGGTTGATAACACGATATTTGGTGATCCCGCAAGTTGCGCTTCGATGGCAGCCTTGTTAACCTGGATCCATGCTTTTGCTTCGCCTTCGTCGAACGAGTTTATTACCGGGAAGGCTTGGATCATGAACTCGGAGAGGTTGAACCCTCCTCTTATGAGTGTACTGCAAGTATGAGCATCCAGAGACGCTATTATCTTATTTACAGAAGATAGGCGTTGTTCCAGCAGTTCTGTTGATATCTTAGACACCCCCTTGGCTTCCAGCGCGCCTGAAATGTCTAATAGATCTTGTCGATTTCCTGAGCGACTAAGATAAACTATTTTTTTATTCTCAAAAACCCATTTGCGAAATTCGTCATATTCACGGCGCATGGGTGACGACAATGAATACGGATTTTCTGAGATGGAGGATCTTTCGCGCACAGTTTCCCCCGCTCTGACGCGATCGTTCTTGTATTCGTTGACCTCCGTCTTCACATGATGTTGTGTCGTGACAAGGCACCCCAGAGAAAATGCCGCAACCGTAGTGACAAGCAGAATCGCAATATGGCGAAAATTGAAATTGATATTCATTTCAGATTCTGAAACTTTCCATGAATTGGAGCTGGTGATGCCATCAGCGTTGCAGATTTTCACTGCTTAGGAGATTACTTATCCTGACCTATGATCGAACAAAAACTGCATCGCTGTCCGAAGAATTGTCTGCATTAGGACTCTGAAAAATCTGCATGTGCGTTCAGGCCCACCATGTTGTCGGGTGCGTTGATCGGTCACAAAGGATGATCGGCGGTGCTGGAATTTGTGTCGACGGTTTGCGCCGCGGTACGCCGTTGTTGCGTCTCCGCGGTGTGATAACCCCTTTGCGGTTTACTGTCGCTGGTGCTGACCGGAATTTCAGGTGCCGC
>NZ_JARESX010000135.1:0-9851 GCF_046026435.1 Paraburkholderia sp. RL17-381-BIF-C
GTAAATGGTGGGATTGGCTGAAGGGATAAGAGCAATTGAGACTGAAGAGTAGTTGGTCCAGCCGTGACAGGAACTACACGCCCGGCAGACCGACAAGCGTCAGCAGCAGATTGAGGAGAGCGTTCGACGATATCTCGCGCGATTGAAACCGCGGACCGCACCAGTCCGACGGACGTGATCTGTTCAATGTGAAGACCGGGAAACGGAGCGGATTGTGGCATTAACGCCTCAAGCGTGAAACGTTTTCATGCGCTTTGAATTCAGAAATTTCTCTGCCAACAAACAGATTTGCTTCGTCAGTTTCAAGGCATTTCTTTGTTCGCCATTAAAAATTTAATCATAGACTCTGTTGGCTGGAATTTTAAATCGGGAAGATTTAATCGAATTTAATGAATATCTTCAATGCGATATCTAGGCTTTTATACCGCGCGGATGCAACTCTGTCTGGGCGACAAAAAGACGACAGGTTGATTCTGGAAATGGCGATCGTATTTACGCTATTTTCGCCCTTGCTTTCATATATCGCGACGAAGCCTTATCAGGGAGATTTGCCGCCGGTTGCGCCGATCGTAAAAGAAATTGGAATATTTGCTACAAAGAACTGTCCCGCGAGATCGTCAGAAAGAAATTTCTGTGCATTTCGGTACAGTACCGGCGAACTGCTTCCGGTCGAATATGTAAAAGAGTATTCCGGAATACGGGGGTTCGTGAAAACGCATGGTGATAACGTTAAATTAGAGATGCAAGGTTTCTATCTTGTCAACGGCAAAGGTAAATACTGGCTCACAAATGTATCAACTTTATCAGGCGAGGAATTGCTATCGGAGGTTGATTCATACTCAAAGTTGAAAAGTATGCGCAGCATGGATTTTCTACTGTCGCGCTTATACATAGTAGCTGTCGTGTTGTGGAGTATGTCTATTCGCAGTGCGTTGCGTTTTGATATGAGGAGGTTTTAAAGCATGGCTTCAGTTGCAACGTCTCGGGCAGTGTCTTCATTTGTTAATTTTCTGATCAACGGAACAGTAAGTTCCGCCGATGCCGCAAATAACGTTTCGGGCGCATTGGATCAGAATCAGGCGGACCCATTGGTCAAATTCAGTGCAGCGGTAAGTGCCACCGCGAGTGTGACTGGGGTAGCAACTGGGAGCACTCAAATGCTTCAACAGTTCGCGCAGGATTCAACGGCCGCCGGCGCGTTGATGGGCAAATTTGCGTCGAACTCCGCGAAGATTGGCCTAGTGGCTTCAATCGCGGCTGTGGCGGATACCGCGTACAAGAAAGGCGTTGGAGAAGTACAGATAAGTCAGTTGACGGGGGTAGTTGCAGCTGCGCTAAGCGTTCGCGCTTTCTCTGCCACTCCAGTCTCAGCAGTCGGCCTGGGCATACTCAGCGCGGTCCTGACAGTTGCAGCATGGGAGATTCCGGCTACGGCGAAGCTCAGCGACGTGTTCGATTTCCTGAAAGCTCCGATTCATTCCTATTACGACCAACTTTCGCCTTCCGAACAGGCGTCATTCACTGACACTTTTTCAGCCACACTCGAACAATGCTTTTCCGGCTGCATACCGGTGCCTCAAATCGACAGTGCTGGATGGATATATGACTGGCAAGTGATGATGCCGACGGGCGCAAACACAGTCCCTAAAGGTGGAGAGCGCATTACGTTTGCTAACGGCGTTGAATATATATACGGTGCACGGGTTGAAGATACACTTCTACAGTTGAATAGCATGCCTGAAAATCAGGCCGTGTGGAACTTGGCTGAATCGACCATATCGCGGCTTAATGTATTCGTAGACGGCAGCTTCTCCAATGTGTTCACTAACGATCAGATTGGCGCCGCCTCTGAAGTCTGGATTTCAGGTGCGGGACAAAACTACACTGTTAGGGCAGACTCCACGGCGGGTGGCACGGCCCCAATCCATTTTATATATGTCAATGGGACCGGCAACACGGTCACTGTGGAATGTGACAATAATTTTATATTTGTCGCAAGTGGAAATCGCGTGGATGTTAAGGGTCTAGTGAATCATGTCTATATTCAAAACTCAACATCAGTGATATTTGAAACCGACGATCCCACTTCGCTCGCCGGTAGCACCATTGTTATCGAGGAATCGAGAGAAAAGTGGACGATTGACGATGATGGTATTGCGCATTCAAGTGCGCCTATTTCGCCGGGATTTACATTCAATCCAGGGAAAAACATATTCTGGTTTGACGATAGTGTAAAAAGCACCGTTGCCAGCCAAAGCATAGACGGACGTCTTTATCATTCCAGCTACGACGGAAGCGGTTTTTTGGAAGAACAGCTTGTCATTTTGCCGACTGGAGGCTACACCCAGATTCTGTATAACTATCCTGAAGGTTATTACAGGCAGACACAGATGCTCACATCGAACGACAAGGGTACAGGCGGAAGTCTCTGGAAATTCAACAAGCAAGGCCAGAACACTGAATACATTAACTATATGAGTTCCGGTACAGCATACGATTTCGTCTACGATACAAGCACGGGGGGAAATACCCTAGTAGGTACATCTTCATTTCCACGGTTTCCGGGGGTTAGTCTGGACCTGGCGACCGGGGCTATAACGTGGTTCGCCCGGTAGCGCCGTTCGCGCGACGCAATCGAATGTATGAAGTGGGCCGGCTACCGACCGACGTGGAGGACCGTTGCCACCCGGAACAGTCTTTCGGCATGTCGAAGCACCAACGGCTCTTTACGAAGTCAAGCGGACTTCCGTCGCAGGAAGGCTACTGGGGGATCATCGCATTTTATGGACGTGGGCGCGGGTCGGGACCTACGTCTGCACCCTAGCGAATTGCCGACGGTGGTGCGTCGAGCAATGGCGTTGCCGACGAGGCACAATATGGCGCGAAAGCATAGCAATTGCTGAGATCCTGTAACTCTATAGCCGACTCGAATATGCCCATCAAGAAGATCACTGAAACCGGTCAAACATCAACTACTCTCGACCAGTTTGGTCGCGCAGGATTTCCCTCTCGACTCACCATCGTACCGGTCTATAAAGATGAGACTGAGACAATGTCACGTGCCAGAGTGAACGACACTTCCGCCCGTTCGTTCCATGTGAGAGCGCGCCTAGCGAAAGCGATGACACCCCCTAAGGGAATTGAAGTCAACTTCGATGCGGAGACGGGCGGTTCTTTCTTCATTGCTAGTACTGGGGAGGCCTATGAGATCTCAACAACCAATGACGTCAAGTGCACAATTGAACTGAATTCCCAGCGGGAGCTTGCAGCGATCAGCTTCCGATGTGAGGCGCACTCGTCAGGCGAGGCACGTCTAGCTTTTCATAACGTCGTCCGGCCATTACTCGATTACTTCTGTTATCTCGCGGATGTTCCGTACCACATCGACCAGATTTCAGTCGTTGATGAGCTTCACCACATACAAGATGTCGAAGTATTTCACTCTGAGATTTCGAAGGTGCTGGGAACTGGCGCAACTCCCGTTCTAGGGCTATTGGTCCCTTACTACGCCATGTACCGAGAGGGGAAGAATTCGACCAGCATGATCTACAAGTTTTTTTGTTACTACAAGATACTCGACGGGCTTATGACCGCACTCCAGCCAAAGCTGAAGAAGGCGGCTAAGGCGGCTGGGACTTCTTCCGAGTCCCTTGTACACCTGGTTCCGGAACCAACCGAGCACGACTTTTACGATTCGAAGCAGATGGAGTACGTCGGGAAATCGATGCAACTCTTCATGAGCGAATATCTGACCAAGCGATATAGGGACGCCGTGGCCCACTTTGTCTTAAAGGATGGGACAGCCCTAAATGTTAGCGACCTTCGACAGATAGACAAGTACGTGAGCATTCTTCCGATCATGGAAAACTGTTGCCGAAAAGCTATCGGAACGTTTGAGCATTTCCTATCGCAAAATTCATTGGCGGCAGTCTAGGCAAACATCGCGGAAATCGGGCTGCCAACGTCCGTGACTGTATCAAGTCGGGAGTTATATCGACTTCTGACAGAGCTTAGAGTTGGAAGGTCAATGATCGGGCGGGCAGTTCGCTATTGGCGCGTTTTCCCGAAACAGCCGCTCGTTTCGTACTGGCTCATCTAGACGGGACTGAAACCAACGATGAATTTCACAATGCTCTTCGCTTTTGCGAATCTTGCAGGCCTTGGCTTGGCCTTCGCGGGCGCGGTCCTGACCATTATTTACGGCCTACCAAACCTCGATGTCCTCAATGAGCAATCGTACGTGGCGATGGAGCCCACGGAGCGAGCGCGGCGATACCAAAGACATTCAAAGCTCGGGCTTTGTTTGATCGCCATCGGATTCGTTCTTCAACTGCCGTCAGCAGCGTCCGCTCTTAAGAATTCGCCCGGGACGGCGCCGGTGCTTATGGCGGACGTGTCGGCACTTGTGTCAATCTGCAAGGATATTGCTCTGGCGATCGCGGGTGCCGTCACGGCCACGGTGGCATGGAGAGGTTTGAACAACTGGCTTCGGGAGTTACGCGGAAGGACGCGCTTTGACGCTGCATTGAGTCTGATGCGCGCAGCGTACGCACTGCGTGAGGCAATTGCCAATTGCCGGGCTCCACTCATTGTCGCTGGCGAATTTCCCGCCGAATATCGCGAGAGCCAGTCCTTGAGCAGTGAGATTCGTTGGGATGACAAGGTGCGGGCCTACACTCATGTTTTCGCTGCCCGGTGGTCCCCGGTTGGCGCAGCAATGACAGAGTTCGAAACAAGGAGCCTCGAAGCCGAGGCGATATTGGGCGGCGACGTCCGGCCGCTAACCCGTGAACTGGTCGATTGCGTCGTGATGTTGAACGCCGCGATGGAGAGCTACGTGGACGACTTGCGCAGTGAAGGGGAAAACTTCAAAGTGGATCGCGAATTCGGGCGCAAAGTGAGGTCGCAGGTTTTTGCTTCGCGGGGGGCAACGGATAACGAGTTGACAACGCGGATTACCACAGCGTTAGAAGCGCTAGAGAAATTCGCGCGACCCGCGCTTAGATAGCAGCCTATCCGTCGAGATTCCGCAAATCGGAACTGAATGCGCCCTAATTGAGAGACTCAGCGCCCTGAATGTCGTTCGACATGGAGACAGCGGTTCGCTCAGCTTCGACTTTTCTGCAATCCGTCTTACGAGCGACGGTCAATGACCGCTCGTTATGCGCATCGGCCATTTGAACGTCTCGGCCAAACTCCGCTCGAAGGTCTGTTCGTGGCCAGAGGTCGCCGTTCACACACAGCGAAATTGCAACGAAGCGCTGGCGGGTCGGGCGAACCCTGAATCGGTCATTTGCAATGACACTGTTTGGACCTTTTTACCTTGTTTCCCGCAGAAGTCGTTTGCCTCGCGGTATATGTCAGCTTTCGGCCCGTCAGCGGGACCGAACCCGACTTGCGCACTTCGCTTGGACACTGTGTATGTATCACCGTCCGTCGGCACGACCCCCGTGCTTGAGCACGCTGCCGTTAAACACGCGAGAACAACCATCGCCGTGTAGGTCTTTTTCATTTTTCTGTTTTCGTGAAGATCAGCTACTTCTGTTGGATTTCGATACGCTGATTCGCTTCGGCCCTGAACTTCGGGCGTTGAAGCTGCGGGTCGTCGGGCTTTAGGCAATAGAAAGTGATTTCGGCTTCGCCGCAACCGCCGTGCAACGCGCATTCGCTTGCCTGTTCGTGATCGAGCAGGATCTCGCGGGTCTTCGACTCACAAAAGGCATTCGCCTCCGTCAGGGCTTGGCCCTTGGCCGAAGCGGGACCGCCGAACGGGACACGTGTGGAAATCGTGTAAGTGTCAGGACCGACTTTTATCGGTCCCGTGTCAGTGCAACCGGCAAGCGCGAGCACCACGCTGCATAGGACTAGCAGTTTCATTGCGTTCCCTCGCTATTATTGTCAGCACTTCGGCTTAACGGCATTTCGCCACCCGAAGTTTAGCCCGCACCGGCTAATCGTTCCTTGCGCCGGGTGTACTTGAGAACGCCGAACATGGGGGCACCGTCTATGCGCCTTCGACTAAACTTTTCGATCGATTAGTCGTTATACAAAGGTTGTCCAAACATCAGGCACTGACAACAACGACCGAGAGAGGAACAATGAAAACGAGCCTGTTGCTTGCTGCAGCGATCGTGCCACTCGCGCTCTGCGCGTGTACGACGCCTGCCGTATTCAAGGATGCCAAGACCGGCCAGGTAGCGCAATGCACCTCATCGACGCCCGGCGTCTTTCCGATCATCGCGCAACACGAGATTGATACCTGCTCGGATGCGTATGTGCGCATGGGTTGGGTGAAGCAATGAGGCATGAAACCGGGCGATACGAGCCCATATGCAAAGTTCGTGAAAAGACGTAACGATGGCGATCCCGTGGGGGTTGACCGCGCCCAGCATTGTCCGGAAACCTTGGATGCGTTGCCGAATGTCGGCGTCGGTAAATTGCCAGCGATCGGGACCGGCCGAGATCGACCCGGAGCGGACCTCCGCTCCCGCCGATTGATTGACGAAAAGCGAACGCATTGATCTTCGCGTTGGGTGAGATTCGCTGAGGAGGTCGACAGCCACAAGGCCGAGATGGTTCAATGAGCCTCACTGCTAGGAAAATCAAGGAGAAACATGGCGCCCCCGAAGAAGGACGAGCACCCAAAGAAGGAAGATGATGTTTTTAGCCCGCTGAATCGACTAACTAGGACGCTGCACGACCACGACGAACGTGGTCTGATCCTGTCGTTGGCCGCGTTCGCAGAGGAAGCCTTGGGACGGCTTATCGAAGCATTCATGCTGCCCGTCGAGGCGAGCAAAGATCTGCTGACCGGTTTCAACGCGCCGCTGGGCACATTCTCATCGCGGATCAAGGCTAGCTACGCCCTCGGTTTGATCAACGAGGAACAGTTCAAAGACCTCGAGTACCTGCGCAAAATCAGGAATGAGTTCGCGCATGCTTGGGAGCACGTGAGCTTAATGCAGGACAAGTTAGGCTCGTATGCGAGGAACATGTCCTTCAGCTACCTTGACGATGATTATCCAGAGACTAGCGCGGATAAAGTTCGCACCTCGATCTCGGCGTTGCTCACTGACATCAGTTCGATGGCGCAACAGATTCAAGCGAAGGGCACGCGCGTGAAAGTGACGGGAACGCGACTTATACCAATGCCTTTCAAAGGCGAGTTCGCAATCCAGATTCAGCAGGCCCGCGATAGTTTGGATTTTATCCGAGCGCAGTGCAACGAAACGACAGGTGAACGTAAACGCTTCTGGGGTCGAAGGTTAGATCTCTTCAAGTTACAACTAAGGCTACTTGTGTCGCAGGTGCCAAGGGAAATGACGCACGACCTGATCAAAATTATGGCGGACGCGGAAGAACTGCCCAAATAGGCGCCGGAAGAATGCGCGCAACGCGCAACATTGAGAAAAAACATAGGTTCGATCAAAAAGGCCACGTGCGCGGCACCATTGTGACTTGCTTCACTCGGCCGGAATCAACAGGCACGGCGGCCGGCGACCAACTCTTTGGACAATCCGAATGCGGACACACGCGGCCGACCGGTTGTGGCCGGGTATCGCCAGATTCGATAGACATTTGCAATCACGGGCTCCAAACGGTCGCGATGCTGGACTCGATCGACTGCAGACAGTCGACCAACTGCGCCGGGTGTTCGCTTTGGGTAAGGCCGCTTGGATTTTGCCGAGAAGGTGTCCCAAGACGTCAACTTGTCCAGCTAACGGCTAAAGCTTGTTCAAGTCCACCTGCAGGCCGGCCTCCTTGAGTTCTTTGCCTAGGGCGTAGCGCCAAGCACCGCGGTCGTCGATCTCGATGTAGACAACACCGTAGTAATCGGACGGAAGCTCGACGCCTTTTTCGTACAGGACGCAGACTTGCTTGCGACCGATCTTGCCCATGAAATAGCCGAGTTCGAGGATGACGTTCTGACGGGCTCGGTCCTGCAGTACAGGAGTCGGCGACTTCTTTCCGCCAACATCGTCTGCTGTCATCAGCACGACAGCAAAGTGGACGTTGTCGTAGCGTTCCAGTTTCTCAATGATGGTCTCGCTGCGGCTCACTTGCTCGCTCAAGATGATGGCTGTCAGGCCGACCTTCTCTATGGCGCGTGCGGTCATCTCGCGGATTAGGTCGTTATGCCCGTGAACCAAGAACACGGCTTTATTCGCTGGCTGAGGCGCTGAGTCTTCCTCTTGGCCGTATGAGTCGAGGTCTTTTCGGAGAACGTTCGTCATCGGCTCAATCTCAAGAACTGGTGTGTTGATCGTCGCCTTGTCGCCGACCTTCGCAAGGACCTGAACTACACGACCCGCGCAGGGAGCGGGAACGTCTAACGTCGCAAAGGCGTTCTCGATCACAAAAACTGTGTCCCCGTAGAGGAAGAAATCACCGGGGCGCAGTGGCAGCTCCAACACAGAAACCGGTCCGCTATCGTCGCCAAGCTCGAATGCGGGGCACAACATGATCTGAGTTTGGCCGAGCATCTTTCGATTCCTTGAGCTTTGTGATGTCCGATTCTAGCTGAGGCCGCTGGCTTCGCATTCAATGTGAGCTCGTGCCGGCAGCAGTCGTCGCTTTGTACAGCGCCAATGTCCGGTTGGCCACAAAGCGGTCATTCGGCTTAAACGTTGAACGACCCTTCTTGGCCGGGTACCGTCTCATGCATCTTGCATGCGCGCATGCGACCCCGTTGGGTCGCGATCGGCAGCACGCGACCCGCAAGGGACAGTCGCTGCTCTACAAACCGGACAGTCAACTCGCGCTATGAGTGCCAACATGCGGATTAAGCTCGAGGAGTTCTCGCGCCAGGCCGGCAGTGAATACGAAGCTGCAGTTAGTACAAACGCCGTTCTCAGTCTCCTGAGAGCAGCGGGGACAAAACCATCGTCCCAGATTGAACGAAACGGCTTTCCGGGACGGGAGAGCACCATTCAAGGCAGCAGCCTCAAACTGAACTCGGATGGAACGGCTGAATAGGGAGCCCGTCGCCAAACATCGGAGCTCTCTCGCGCCGTCGTCGACAAGTTCTGCGGCGCAATAAGGACAGTGCATTGAATTGGGCTATGGACAAATCGAGTGTCGACAATCTCGGACGAGATGTCTGATACCCGCAAGTGGCCGTGGACGGGCACGTGGCAAATTACTCACTCGTATTCTTTCCCGGCGCGCAGGATGTCGGCAGCTCGTCGCCAAGGGTTCGTAGGGACGTTGTAAAACCTGAGGCCATTCTTGGACGCATCGCCCCAAGTAGCAGCCGCCTCAAAAAACGAACCGATTGATCCATTCTGCCATTCCGAAGCAGGACTCGAATGCGGAAGCCTGGGACTTGCGGCATCAGAACTGGGCGCTACGGTCCAGTCACCAGCGAGTGCGTGCAGGAAATCAATGAAAGACCGCTCGTCGACAACACGATCCAATGCATCCTGCAAACTACTCCGACTTGGTATATGTTGATCAGCCATCTGGCACTTCGCCCGTAGTTTAGTTAGGTGGATTGTTGACCACCTAAATGACGCCGTCGACAGGCCGCTTGTGGCCGACTACAGTCTCACGCCTTGGCAGCAGTCGACCAGCATTTGTCGAGCCGTTCTGAGCCGCAAAGAGGTCGCTTCTTCGACAAATCGCGGAAAGCCTCAGCAGCAATCGCCGCCAAGGCCCTCACCTCAACCTCTCACTTATTAACCATCTTCGCCGGCACACTAATAGCCAGCAACCCGCCGAGCACCATAAACGCCGCGAGCATATACATCCCGGAGTCGTTCGCGGCCGTCGCCTGTTTGAGCCAGCCCACCGCATAGGGACTCAAAAAACCCGCCAAATTGCCGATCGAATTGATCATGGCAATGCCGGCA
>NZ_JARESX010000136.1:0-9589 GCF_046026435.1 Paraburkholderia sp. RL17-381-BIF-C
AGCGTAGATCGGGCGCTCGAACGTGTCAGCGCTGTCCACTGCGGTAATGTCGCTGATCTGCGCGACATCGAGCTTTGCGGCGATACGCGGCGCGATGTTCTTGCCGTACGCCGTTGCCGGCGCAAGGATGTGCGTGTAGTCCTTCGCGATGTTCAGCACCGTCGCTTCGACGTTTTCTGCAAGGCCCGCTTCGAGTTGCGGCGCGTCGGCGAGCAGGACCTTCGAAACGCCTGCAATCTTCGCTGCCGCATCGGCTGCGGCCTGCGCGTTGTGCCCTGCCACCAGCACGTGAATATCCCCGCCAATCTTCTGTGCCGCTGCGATCGTGTTCAGCGTCGCGGCCTTGATCGACGCGTTGTCGTGTTCTGCAATTACCAGATTTGTCATTTGCTCTGTCTCCCTCACAGCACCTTGGCTTCGGTCTTCAGCTTCTCGACCAGCGTCTTCACATCCGGCACCTTCACACCGGCGGAGCGCTTCGGCGGCTCGACAACCTTCAGCGTCTTCAGGCGCGGCGTGACGTCGACACCCAGGTCTTCCGGCTTGATCGTTTCCAGCGGCTTCTTCTTCGCCTTCATGATGTTCGGCAGCGTCACGTAGCGCGGCTCGTTCAGGCGCAGGTCCGTCGTGATGACTGCGGGCAGCGTCAGCGACAGCGTTTCAGCGCCACCGTCCACTTCACGCGACACAGTAGCCTTGCCGTCGGCGACGACAACCTTCGAGGCAAACGTCGCCTGCGGCAGCCCAGCCAAAGCAGCCAGCATCTGGCCGGTCTGGTTCGAATCGTCGTCGATAGCCTGCTTACCGAGAATGACAAGCTGCGGCTGTTCCTTATCGACCAGCGCCTTCAACAGCTTGGCCACGGCCAGCGGCTGCAGCTCTTCGGAAGATTCGATCAGGATCGCGCGATCCGCGCCGATCGCCAGCGCCGTGCGCAGCGTTTCCTGCGACTGCGTCACACCCGCCGACACGGCGATCACTTCAGTCGCCACGCCCGCTTCACGCAGACGCACCGCTTCTTCAACCGCGATTTCGTCGAACGGATTCATCGACATCTTCACGTTCGCGATGTCGACGCCCGTGCCGTCCGATTTGACTCGAACTTTCACGTTGTAATCGACCACTCTCTTGACTGGCACCAGGATTTTCATGCACACGCTCCAAAGTTACGAATACGTCAACCCAACGAACATTATAACGACTGCCCTCACGGCAGCCCTGTCGCGGGCGCTCTAGCAGGAGGATATCGCTCCTCAGCGGCGTGACGGCAATATCGAACGATCGTTCTATTTTAATCTCGAAAAAACCCGGGCGACAACCCCGGGTTCCGACTTACGACTCTAATTTTGCATTGCCGTCGTATCTTGCTTGCTCTGCAGGCCGCCGGCTCACCAGGCGGTGATCACGGCCCCGCCGAATTTGCTTTCAACAAACTGCTTCACTTCCGGCGAATGATACGCCGCGACCAGCTTGGCGACCCACGGCTTATTCTTGTCCGCCTCGCGAATCGCGATGATGTTCACGTAAGGCCCCTTCGGATCTTCAATCGCGATGGCGTCCTGCTTGGGCTTCAGACCCGCTTCCATCGCGAAGTTCGTGTTGATCGCGGCCGCGTCCACGTCGTTCAGCGAGCGCGGAATTTGCGCGGCGTCGAGTTCGACGATCTTCAGCTTCTTCGGGTTCTCGACGATATCGAGCGGCGTCGCCTTCAGGCCCGCGTCGGCGCGCAGCTTCAGCAAGCCCTGCTTTTGCAGCAACAGCAGCGCGCGGCCGCCGTTGGTCGGATCGTTCGGCACAGCGATCTTCGCGCCCGGCTGCAGTTCGGCCAGCGTCTTCACTTTCTTCGAATAGATGCCCATCGGGTACGTCACCGTATCGGCGATGCGGATCAGCTTGTAGCCGCGATCCTTCACCTGCGCCTCGAGATACGGGTCGTGCTGGTAGCTGTTCGCGTCCAGATCGCCGCCTGCGAGCGCGGCGTTCGGCTGCACGTAATCCGAGAATTCGACGATCTTGATGTTCAGACCGTTCTTCGCCGCGACGGTCTTCACGACTTCCATGATCTGCGCGTGCGGGCCGCCGGTGACGCCGACCTTGATCGAATCTTCAGCGCGAGCCGCGCCGGCAGCGAACAGGGACGTGGCGCCGAGCACGGCAGCCAGTTTGAGAATGAAACGACGTTGCATGATGGACCTTTCCAAACCTATTCGAAATTGTTGTTTTACTTATGGCTCAAACGACGCACGAGCCAATCCCCGAACGACTGCACCAACTGCACGAAGACGATCAGAATCACCACGACCGTCAACATCACTTCCGGCAGGAAACGCTGATACCCGTAGCGAATGCCGAGATCGCCGAGACCGCCGCCGCCGATCGCGCCGGCCATCGCCGAATAGCCGACCAGCGAGACGAAAGTGATCGTCAAGCCGGCGACCACGCCCGGCAGCGATTCCGGCAACAACACTTTGAAGACGATCTGGCTGGTGGTCGCGCCCATCGCCTGCGCGGCTTCGATCAGCCCGCGATCCACTTCGCGCAACGCAGTCTCCACCAGACGCGCGATGAACGGCGCGGCGGCGATCGTCAGCGGCACGACGGCGGCCGCGGTTCCGATCGACGAACCCACCACGAGACGCGTGAACGGAATCACGGCGACGAGCAGGATAATGAACGGCGTCGAGCGAACCGCATTCACGATCACGCCCATCACGCGATTCACCGCGATGTTCTGCAGCACGCCCTGGCGATCCGTCAGATACAGCAGCACGCCGAGCGGCAAGCCCACCAAAGCGCCGACCAGTCCGGAAATGCCCACCATGACGAGCGTTTCCCAGAACGACTGGACGAACATGTCCAACATTTCACTCAACATACGACAGCTCCTCCACCACCACACCCTGTTCACGCAGATATGTCAGCGCCTGCGCCACTTTCGCCGGCTCACCGCCCGCGAGCACCGCGAGCGAGCCGAACGCCTGCCCCTGGATCTCGTCGATCTGGCCGTGCAGGATGTTGAAGTCGAGTTCGTAACGGCGAATGGTTTCCGACAGGATCGGCTGATCGACGCCGGAGCCGGTGAACGCGAGTCGCAACAAGTGACCGCTGCCTGTCTTGAGACGCTCGGCGACACGCGCCTTCATGGCGGGCGGCAATTCCTGCGCGATCACGTCGCCGATCAATGCGCGCGTGACTTCGTGATGCGGTTGCAGGAACACGTCGATGACCTTGCCTTCTTCAACCACGCGGCCCGCATCCAGCACGGCGACGCGGTCGCAAACCTGCTTGATCACGTCCATCTGGTGGGTGATCAGCACGATCGTCAGGTTCAGTTCGCGGTTGATGCGCTTGAGCAGGTCGAGAATCGCGCGCGTGGTTTCGGGATCGAGCGCGGAAGTCGCTTCGTCGGAGAGCAGCACTTTCGGCTTGCTCGCCAGCGCCCGCGCGATACCGACGCGCTGCTTCTGACCACCACTGATCTGCGCCGGATAACGATCCTTCTGCGCCGACAGGCCGACCAGGTCGAGTAGCGGCAACACGTTCGCTTCGATTTCATCGCGCTTCATGCCGGCGAGTTCGAGCGGCAGCGCGACGTTTTCGTACACGGTGCGCGACGACAGCAAATTGAAGTGCTGGAAGATCATGCCGATCTCGCGGCGCGCCTCGCGCAATTGCGCGGCGGGCAGCGTCGTCAGGTCGCGGCCGTTGACGACGATATTGCCCTCGCTCGGGCGTGTCAGCAGGTTGAGCGTGCGCACGAGCGTACTCTTGCCCGCGCCGCTGCGGCCGATGATGCCGAACACCTCACCCGCCGGAATCGACAGATTGACGTTGTGCAGCGCCTCGACCCAGCCCCGGGGCCCGGCGAACCGCTGGGAGATATTGCGTATTTCGATCATGGAAAAACGAAACGGCGGAGGTTGTCGGCGAGCGTGATGCGCTCCCGACAAGCGGCCGCCGTTGCTTTTATTGGGATTTGAGCCCGCAATTCTACCGCAGCGCCGACATTCCCTTTAATAATCAATTACGATCTTTTCATAACCTGTTGGAATTAGAGGCCCGCCCGGTGCGAGGTGCTCGCGCGCGCACGGCCGCTGCGACTATGATCGGGCGAAACAAAATCAGGATAAGCGGCAGCCATGGAAACATCTCCAAGCAACACGGTGCAGCCCATCGCGGGCAAGCGGAACAGCGGCGAGCCGCTGCGCTCGTCGGTCACGACCGGCGACGGCGTGGAATTACCGCTGTACCGCTGGCCGGCCGCCGCGCCGACGCGCGCCACCGTGGCGCTGATCCACGGGCTGGCCGAGCACGCCGGGCGTTACGCGGCGCTGGCCGCGCGGCTGAATGCGGCCGGCGTCGAACTGGCGGCGATCGATCTGCGTGGCCACGGCCACGCGCCCGGCAAGCGGGCCTACGTGAAGCGCTTCGACGACTATCTGCTGGACGCGCAAGCTTTGCTCGACGCCGCCGCGCAAAGCTGCGCCCCGCTCTTCCTGATGGGCCACAGCATGGGTGGCGCCGTGGCCGCGCTCTACGCGATCGAGCGCCTCGAAGCGAGCGGCCGGCGCCTGAACGGCCTGATCCTGTCGAGCCCGGCGCTGGCGCCTGGCCGCGACGTGCCGCGCTGGATGCTCAAGCTAAGCCAGGTGATCAGCCGTCTTTATCCGAGCTTCCCGGCGATGAAGATCGACGCCGCGTTGTTATCGCGCCTTCAACCCGTGGTGAACGCCAATCGCAACGATCCGCTCGTGCATCACGGCGCGATTCCCGCGCGCACCGGCGCGGAGCTGTTACTGGCGATGGCGCGCATCGAACGCGGCCGGGCGGGCTTGCGAGTGCCGCTGCTGGTCTATCACGGCACCGCCGACAAGCTCACCGAACCCGAAGGCAGCCGCGAATTCGGCGAGCACGCGGGCTCGCCGGACAAGACGCTCACTCTGCACGAAGGCAGCTATCACGAGACGATGAACGACATCGACCGCGACCGGGTGATCGGGGCGTTGATCGATTGGATCGAAAAACGGCTGGTGGCGAGAGCCTGATCGACGCGGCTAGTCCGCGTCACGCTTCCAGTCGGGCGGGCGTTTGTCGATAAACGCCTGCACACCTTCCAGCGCCGACTCATCCATCATATTGCAGGCCATCGTCTGGCCGGCAAGCTGGTAAGCCGCTTCGATTCCCATTTCCAACTGGCGATAGAAGAGGCCTTTGCCGGCGCTCACGGCTTCGACGGGTTTCGCACAGATGCTGGTGGCAAGCCGTGCGATTTCCGCGTCCAGCGCATCCGCAGGGACGACGCGGTTCACGAGCCCTTCCCGCTTCGCGCCCACGGCGTCGATGAAATCGCCGGTGAGCAGCAATTCGAGCGCGGCCTTGCGCGACAGGTTGCGCGACAGAGGCACGGCAGGCGTCGCGCAGAAGAGCCCGAGGTTCACGCCCGAAACCGCAAAGCGGGCCGTGTCGGCAGCGACCGCCAGATCGCACATCGCGACGAGTTGACAACCAGCCGCAGTCGCGATGCCTTGCACCCGCGCAATCACCGGTTGCGGCAAGCGCTGGATCGTCATCATGAGCTTCGTGCAGCGGGCGAACAGCGCCTGGTAGTACGCCAGCGAAGGCGCCGCGCGCATTTCCTTCAGATCGTGTCCCGCGCAGAACGCCCGGCCCGCGCCGGCGATCACGACCACGCGCGCGTCCGAGCGGCCGATCTCGCTCAATGCCGTCTGCAGGTCGTCGAGCAAGGCTTCGGAGAGCGCGTTAAAGGCATCGGGCCGGTTCATCGTCACACGCACCACGCCCGGCACGCCGTACGCGCCATGTTCGATCTCGATCAGTGACGCGTCGCGCGCATCGGCGTTCATGGCTCGCTCCTCATAGAGTGGATGGCGCTGCGCGCCGCGCGACGGCTCAGATCCCGGCCAGCGAGCGCACGTGGGCGACCACGCTGCGACCCAGCGCGGACAGGTTGTAGCCGCCTTCGAGACAGCTCACGATGCGCCCGCGCGAATAGCGCTTCGCGATTTCGCGCATCTGATCGGTGATCCACGCGTAATCGTCTTCGACAAGGCCCATGTTGCCGAGGTCGTCCTCGCGATGCGCGTCGAAGCCAGCCGAGATGAACACCATCTCCGGCTTGAACTCGTGCAGGCGCGGCAGCCACAGCATGTCCACCGCCTCGCGCACCGCCATGCCTTTCGAACGCGCCGGCATCGGCACGTTGCACATGTTGGGCGCATGGTTGTCGGCACCGGTGAACGGGTAGAAGGGATGCTGGAAGAAGCTGCACATCAGCACGCGCGAGTCGCCCGAAAAGGCCGCCTCGGTGCCGTTGCCGTGATGCACGTCGAAGTCGATGATCGCGACGCGCGAGAGGCCGTGCACTTCGAGCGCATGACGCGCGGCGATCGCGATATTGTTGAAGAAGCAGAAGCCCATGGCGCGCGCCGGTTCGGCGTGGTGGCCGGGCGGCCGGATGCTGCAGAAGGCATTGTCGTAGCGGCCTTCGATCACCGCGTCGGTCGCGGCTACCGCTGCGCCCGCCGCACGCAGCGCGGCTTTCAACGTGTGCGGGTTCATCGTCGTATCGGGATCGATTTCGGCGGTGCCTTCAGCGGGTGAGCGGCTGCGGATGTAATCGACGTGGGCTTGCGTATGCACGCGCAGCAGCGCGGCTTCGTCGGCGAGCGGCGCCAACTCGCGCTCGATCAGCGAATCGATGCGGCTTCCGATCAATTGGTCTTCAATTGCCTGCAGGCGCGCGGGGCATTCGGGATGCCATTGCCCCATATCGTGCAGCAGACAGTCGTGGTGGGAATAAAAGCCAGTTGCCATGATTCTTTTCTGCGGCGACGCGTTTCGAACGCGTGCGGCATGTCTCCATCCAGGGGCGCGCGCCCTCGGCGCGCCAACAGTCATCAAGTTACCACACGATGCGGCTGTGACGCGTCAGGCACAGTTTTGCGGGGAGGCGTCGGGTATACTGCCCCGATCGATTTTTCCCGTCTTCCCTCGTCTCCCGCGCACCGCGCCTTAGCTCACTATGACCGTCAAGCTTGCTCTGTCTGCACGAAACCGGCTACGCATCACGTCCATGGCCGCCGCACTGTCCGTCGCATCGTGCATGATCATGGCAACCAGTCCCGCGATCGCGCAAAGTGCCGGCAAGAAACCATCGGTGCTGCTCGCGCAAGGCCAGCCGCAACCCGCTGTACCTCAAGGGCAAACGTTTGAAGAAGAGATCATCCCGCAGCGCTACGCGAACAACCCCAATGTCGACGCGTTCATCAACGACATGGTGGCGCGTTACGACTTCGACGAGTCCGCGCTGCACGCACTCTTTGCCGGCGTGAGTTATTCGGCGACCGCGGTCAAGCTCGTGACGCCGTCGCCTTCGCCCGCGGTCAAGAACTGGCGCGTGTACCAGGCGCGCTTTCTCGACCAGGTCCGCATCAATGCCGGCGTGCGCTTCTGGCGCGCGAATCAGGCCACGCTGCAACGCGCCTATGAAGAGTTCGGGGTGCCGCCGGAAGTGATCGTCGGCATCATCGGCGTGGAGACGATTTATGGGCGCTTCATGGGCAACTTCCGCGTGCTCGACGCGCTGACCACGCTCAGCTTCGACTATCCGGGCACCGCTAATCGCGCGGACCGCCAGGCGACCTTCCGCAAGAATCTCGAAGACTACCTGGTATGGACGCGCGACTCGCAGATCGATCCGACCACCGTGCTGGGCTCCTACACCGGCGCGATCGGTATTCCGCAGTTCCTGCCGAGCAGCATCGTGCAATACGCGGTGAGCTACGACGGCAACAAGCAGATCGACTTGCGCACGAGCCAGGCGGATGCGATCGGCAGCGTGGCGAATTACCTGCGCCAGAACGGTTGGGAAAACGGCCGGCCAGTAGTGTGGAAGATCGGCTCGGACGCCGGCAGCCTGGGCGTCGCGCAAGCGGCCGCCGACGGCCAGCCGGAGCCGCACTGGCCGCTCGACCAATTGCTGCGCGCCGGCTTGCTGCTGAACGAACCGGGCGTGGACATCGCGTCGGAAGCCGGCACGCCGGTCACGGTGGTGGATCTGCCCTCGCCCGGACGCGGCACCGAGTTCATGCTGGGCTTGAAGAATTTCTACGTGCTGACGCGCTATAACCGCAGCTTCTTCTACGCGCTCGCGGTGTATCAGTTGGGCCAGCGGGTCAAGGCGCAGATGGAAGCAAGCGACGCGACCAACGCCGTCAACAACGCCGCGCCGCCGGTTGCGGCCTCGCAATAGCTGGCGGTGCGGGCGCCGGGTGCGTCCCGCAATGCCACAAGACGAAAAAAAGCGCCGGTCTTCTGAACCGGCGCTTTTTCATTGCGCGAGCGGCTTCAGGCTACGCGCTTACGCAGGAAACACACCCGTCGACAGATAGCGGTCACCGCGGTCGCAAACAATGAACACGATCGTCGCGTTCTCGACCTGCCGTGCGACGCGCAGCGCCACTTCGCACGCGCCGCCCGACGAGATGCCAGCAAAGATGCCTTCCACCGACGCCATACGGCGCGCCATGGCTTCAGCCGCGGCCTGGCTCACATTCTCCACGCGGTCCACCCGGCTACGATCGAAAATCTTCGGCAAATAGGCTTCCGGCCATTTGCGAATGCCCGGAATGCGCGAACCCTCTTCGGGTTGCGCACCGATGATCTCGATAGCCTGGTTCTGCTCTTTCAGATAGGTGGACACGCCCATGATCGTGCCGGTCGTACCCATGGACGACACGAAGTGCGTAATGCGCCCTTCGGTGTCGCGCCAGATTTCCGGGCCGGTGCCTTCGACGTGCGCGGCCGGATTGTCCGGATTGGCGAACTGGTCGAGGATGATGCCCTTGCCTTCCCGCTGCATCTGCTCGGCCAGATCGCGTGCGTACTCCATGCCGCCCGTGACCGGCGTGAGAACGATCTGCGCGCCATACGCGGCCATGCTCTGACGGCGCTCCACCGACAGATCTTCCGGCATGATCAGGACCATTTTGTAGCCACGGATCGCGGCCGCCATGGCAAGCGCAATACCGGTGTTGCCGCTGGTCGATTCGATCAGCGTGTCGCCTGGCTTGATGCGCCCGCGTGCTTCCGCTTTCGCGATCATCGACAACGCCGGACGGTCCTTCACCGAACCCGCGGGGTTGTTGCCCTCGAGCTTCGCAAGGATCACGTTATTGCGGCTGCGGATCTCGTCGTCGGGGAGCCGGACGAGTTGTACGAGCGGCGTATTGCCGATCGTGTCTTCAATCGTTTTGTAAGCCATATTGGTTCTGGTGCTGTCGCCGCGCAAAGTCTCAATCCATCGATTCTAAACCACCGTGCACGCGGCTGCCGTGCGGCCCTTCTGAGCGCATGGATGCAGGCGCCCGTCGGCGCGCCGACGCAGCACAAAAAGCCCGCGGCTGAGAACCGCGGGAGCCAGTCATCTGCATGACAGCTGAAGGAGCGTTCTTGACGACTCCGACCATGAAGGGAAAATCAGGGCGACGCAGCCCCCCCCCCCCGCCAAAACACCCCCCCCCCCCCACCCCCGCGTGGGGAAATTATAAACCCCCCCCGGGGGGTTTTT
>NZ_JARESX010000137.1:0-9550 GCF_046026435.1 Paraburkholderia sp. RL17-381-BIF-C
CCCTTTTTCCGGGGGGCCCAAATTTTTTGGGTTTTTTTTTACCCCCACCCCCGCCCCCCCCCGGGGGGCCCCCGGGCGCCCCACCGGGCCACCCCCAGGCCACGCGCCAATATATGATAAAGGACATTATCACACATACATAAAGCTTCTGGCCCCTCAGCATTCCAAAACAAAACAAACATCCTATAAAAAATTAATACTCTCTTGTTTTTTTAACTACATATCTATAAGATAACAGCATCTTAAAAGGAGGGTCAGATGGAAATATTTCAGCAGGTTCAGCTGGAGACAAAACTGGAAGAGTTGCTCCTCACCGGATCGACCTTCATTTCGTGGGCGCAGATTTATGGCTGGTACCGCGTCGCCAAAATCACAAAAGCGCCGTGGCGTGACATCGCCAGTCGTTGGGCCGTGATGTGCGAGCACCGCGGCTTTGATACTCCGTTGCCGTTAAAGGTATTTGGCAACACGAGCTCCGGTTTGGGCGGTGTGCGCCTAGTTCGCGAGTACGAGGAAATGTTTGACCATTCGCAAACCACGCTGGACGAACTAGCAGCCTGACCGGATAGCTGATAAGCGGGCAATCGCGATCACCACCGGTGAATCGGCGCATGCCATCACACGGTTACCCCGCTGTGGCTGGCAATTTCAATAGGGGATGGAGAGCTACAACGTGGGAAACGCTGTTGTTATCAAAAACGGGCATGCCCGTCGCATTGATTCGAAAGGGTCGGATAAAGGAACCGTCGGCGCTTCCAACGCCAAGGCCGCGGCGAGCGACGGGGAGCACATTGTCATCGTGTATAGCAATGGTAAGGCCCGACGGTATGACGCCAACACCGGTTCCGACAAGGGAAGCGTAGGGGCATCCGATGTCGCAGGATGCAACATTTCCGGAGGAATCATCATCCTTAGCTACGGAAACGGGAAATCACGTCGCTACGATGCCCGCACCGGCTCAGACAAAGGTGCGGTGTAACTCTATCCATCTATGGCCGAGCAGCCGTCGTCGCACGTCAGGGCGACAACGGCTGCCCAGCGAAAGGGTAGCTGCCGCGATCAGGCATTCGCAGGGAAGTGAGTGTCGATCGATGCTCGCGAAGTCCTGAGTAACGACCGCGCGAAACCAACCGACCAACCAAAGCTGCCGCACGGGGCATCGAGTCAGTTCACACTAAAGAGAAAAAATGAAACTGCGAATCGGGGATTTTTACTACGGCGCCGCATTGGCGCAGATCGCGGGCTATCCGGTTCTCACCCATGTCCACGGGGTAGACGGCAAGGAAGGCTACTTTCAAATCAACGACAACAAACGGCTTCTCATCAAGTACGCGACCACCGGCAACGGGACTTGGCGCTTTACCGTGCGCCCTGAGGATCTGGCAGTGCTGAGTGACCGCGCAGACTATGAAATCTGGTTTGCTCTCGTGTGTGGTGAATCGACCATTTGCCTGCTTGACGAGGACCAGTTGCAGTCCGTCGTTGACATAGAGTCGTCCACGAGCCAATGGATTTAGGTAACTTTCGAAGAAGGCAGCAGTATGAGGGTTGCCGGGTCGGTCTGCGCATTAAAGCATCGGGTGAGGCATAACGCCTTTCCCCATGACCTGTTGCTTCCAGAAGGCATAGAACCCAAGGGCTTTAGCTGGCCGCCGCTATGTCGGCTACAGTTCTATTCCACCTGGCCCGGAATCGCCCGCACAACAGAAAATCCATCCTTCGATCTCGCGGACGCGTTGGCGTGGAATATTGTCGGCCGGGACAAAAAAACCGTTTACATGAGCTTGCGCACGTTTAGCCCGGACTGGCAAGTATGGGATGACAAGACGCTGACCCGCGTTGAAGGTGCCATCGAATATGATCTGAATTTTGACGGATTCAAGGTTGCCATTGAACGACTTTCACCTCGCGTCTTCAACCACGGGAGGCGACGTGTAGCGCCGCCATGCTCTAGCGAGTTCATGTGGAAACTGACGATCTCGGTAATGCGCTAGCACAGGACCAACATCCGTGGCTCCGAGATCACCGGGCTGTACTGGCGAACTGGACATAAAACCTGATGTGCATGCCACGACCGTACGCTGTGGCGCAGACTAGGCGAGGCGAAATAACGTTCCGGCGCCTCGTTCTTCTCCCGATGGCCCGATGACCGCCCCGCACACCTCTGCACTTGATCCATTGATTAGTGGACGGTTGTGATACGTTGAAAGATTGACGGGATGCTTTACACGAAAGTCAACAACCCACTCTCTTTAGAACCTCAACTTGCACCTGTTCACAAATCGACCGTTTTCTTGACTAGCACTCGACACCCGCGTTTTCGGGTTGCCCGTGATGCCCGACGGGAAATAGACAAGCTCAAGGGCTTGCAGGCGTACGTGCGCTCGATCCGGCCGGACCTGCCGGCGTGCGCCCACTAGCTTGCTGCGCTTTGCGAATCTTGCGGTCCAGCCGCCGAGCCCCCTTCTCCAGCGCGTCAATCTGCCGGAGGAACGGGCGCATCTCATCCAGCAGCTGGGCCTCCCGCTCCTGAAGTTGCGGGACCACGTGCGTGTAATCCCACTCGTATTGTTTCAGGGCGAGCCGCGTATTGGACCACGCGCGATCAATCGGGTGCAGGTTGGCCCGCAGTTCGCGCAGCTCCTGCCAGATGGCTTTCTGCCGCCGCTGGTCGGCCTTGAGAAGGGCCATCCGCCGCAGTTCTTCAGCCAGTTCGGGGCTTATGGTCATGAACCGTGTCCGGTGGAGGAAGGATGGTCGAACCCCCGATCTTGGCGTTGCGAACGCCGCGCTCTCCCATTTGAGCCATCCTCCCATCAGGCGCAGTGCGCGTTAATCGTAATCCATCCCATGCCCGATTTGGGAATGACAGTTTTTTCCCACTGCGTAACGCCTCATATACCTACAAAAAACAAAAGCGGCCTCGCGATCACCGACAGGGACCGGCCGCCGTCAGGCGCAGTCCGGCCGAGATGGAATGGACACCGCCCTCCCTTCGGAGACGTCAAGCGCCGAGAGCTCGTTGTCGATCCGTGCCACCTCAGCACCGATGCCTGCGGCGACACAGCCCACCTCCTCCGGCAACGCCGACAGGTAGTCGATAGTCGGAGGGGTGCGTGTCTCAATAGCGTTAAGCATGATCGCACGGGGTCCGCGTCTTAGACCTATCTATCAGCGCTTCCGCCGCAACATGGCCCTAACGTTTTCCCGTGGCCGCCGCAAGGGACGCGCACGCAACGGCAGCTCGTCCGGTATCGCATACTCGCGCATGGTAGCGCTTCGTTCAGCAATTATCTGCAGCACCGCCGTTTCGATCGAATCTTTGTCCTCCGCGGGCTTTCTCGATTGAAGCCATGACGTCAGCAAGTTCACTCCCAACGCGCCGATGAGTGCCGGATAAATAAGCACCCAAAGATTATTGACCCGCAGACCTTCTTGGAGAGCGTCGTCGCTTATCCTGTGACGGGCGTTGAGTAGCTTCGCCATCACTTCGTAGTTCGAGAACGTTGAAGCGCTCATAACTGCGAAAGCTATTAGCGACAGGCCGACGAGCAAGGTTGTCAGATGGTAAGGCTTTGCTAACTTGACGCCAATCAATATGCCAATGGCCGCGATTAGCGACGCAATCCCGGTTGCATTCTCTAAGCGAACGATGTCCATTGCAACGCCCTTTAAATACAGTTTAACGGCATCGCCTCCAAATTCTTCATAGCAATCGCTTTGTTCCACGTCGGCCTAGGAATAACCATGAGCCTTGTTCCCACGGTCGTCGAAAGCGTTGCCGCAACAAATGCAGCGGACATCAGTTTTTCCAGGCGCATCCTCGTCGCCATTGCGGCGGCCGTGCTCTTCGGCCTGATCGGACTTGTGCCATTGCTTGGGACGAGCCGAAGTCGAAGCCAGCCCGCTCGCTTTGATTTCTCTTGATTTAGTTCAGTGCCCCCCTCTGTGCTCAGCGTGAAAAAGTGCTTGCCTGTTCTACCCATGTTTGACTTAAGCTGGGCCAACGCGTCGCAGGTGAAAAAGCGCAACATAGATACAGCTGAGCCACCATGGAAATCAATGAACAGAACGTTGCTACCCTCCGACGGACCATCGAACAGCGCATTAGAGATACGCCCGTGGATGCGAGGCAGCAGAAGGACTTTTACGTATTCAGCTATCCGCACTGGGTGGCTGAGTTCGCTCATATTACAGAAAATCGCGCGTGGACTACCAACACGGTTATCTTGGCAATGAGTGCCATGTATGCATGGATGCCGAAGACAGTAAAGAGCTACATTCCCAGCAACCTGGCCAAGCTGCCCAGCCTTCTGAATGAAGGCGCACCCGTAAGCGACATAATTCCAGTGGCGGCATGCTGTCTATCAAATTCCCTTGTGGCTGGCAGCAAATTCACCCATTGCTACAAGCCAGAGCAGGCACCGATACTGGACGCGACTCTCGAATCGTGGCTGTGGCCTGATACTCCATCCAAATTAGCCACTAGCGGCATCCGATTGACCCGGTATTCTGAGTGGATGGCCGCTATTGCCGCCGTGGCTGCAAAGCTCAAGCAAAAGGCTCGGCAGTGGGCGCGGAATGCGTTCGGGTACGACGTGTCAGACGTGCGGGCTATCGAGGCTCTATGCTTCTATACGGCTCGATGAACTGCGCCATGTCCGCGCTGGAGTTCTCGTCGATACCCGGTGCCGGAGTTCAATGAACACGCGCTGCCCGAGGCCCGATAGACGAGTGCAGAAGCATTGCCGGCCGCAGTAAAACCCAAGCGGGCACGTGATCACGAAGTGACACTGTCAATTCCCCGCGGCGTCACAGTTGACGCGGATCGACGTGTTGGCAGCGATGCCGTCCATCTTTCCAACGCTGGGCCGGGACTCAGGTCGAGCGTCTTCCGGAGCCCGACACGGCGCGTGGCATCGAGGCCGAACTGCTCGGCGTCTATATGATCAGAAAGCCCTACTGAGAACCACCGCCGACGCAGTTACCAGACGAGGTTGCGGGGCACGCCGTGCCCCCGCGACGCCACGACTGGAGCGCGACCACCGACTGCTTTGGGTCGGCTCTGACAGATCTGAGTGGGGCCTGCCAGGCTCGAGCACAAGCTAGTCCGCGTCGCGCTCGCAATCGGAGCGGCCGTCTGCCTCGCGCGCATCGTCTTTTCCCGCCCGGAACGCGGCAAACTCGATGCAGCCGTCCGGGCGTTAGATGCTGCTTCCGTCAGAGGCGTCGACGGCCTCGAGTATCAGCCGGCTCTCAGGGGCGAATGGACACGCTAGCCGTCAATGGTTTTTTCCAACGTCAGAAAACCAGCTGAGATCATTGATTGGGCCACAAAACGTCACCTTCGCGCTCGCGCCCTGTTGAAAAGAGGCCGACACCGCTGCTGACCGAAGGGTTCCGTTTATTCGGAGAGCCGCGCCGGAACCTGAGAGACAAAGATCATCGCACTCGCGCCCTGAACATGGAAGCGTGGGCCACTATGCGTCACCTTTCAACACTCGGGGCATAGCCACGATGACTAAACTAGGCACGGTATTGATTTTTCCTGTTCAAGGACTACTAGATGCCGAAGGGACGATGCATGACGCACGACCGCACGGCAGCCATAGACGGCGCCAGATAGGCGCCCGTTTAGAGCTTCGTTGGCGTGACCAAGAAGTCGCGACTGGACTCCCCCTTCGTCGGCGCGATCAAGCGTCCGACTGTTCGCAGAAGGTGAACCTGGCGCCTTGTGAGTGTGCCCCGAAACGGACGCCCGGTGGCGTAGTAGACCTTGTCGCCACGCAGCTCCACATCTTCTTCAAGCTCTGTCCGATCGAGCGCCAACAGACTGACCTTCTCGATTGCTTCCAGCGTCAACACTTGCACGCTGTCATCAGGCAGCGTAGTGGCCGGAATGCGGACTTCCGACGTTGGAAATTCATGGGGGCCGGCTGCGCCATTGTTGCTGCGCGTCATCGAAAGCTTCTGCGCCGCATGGCCATTGACTGCGTGCCAGGAACCTTCCTCGTTGCTTCGCGGTTCCTCCGCATCGGCGTTGACAAGCCTCGGCGCGGATGGCATTTGACGCGCATGTTCGGCGACCACGCTATGCGCGTGCTCCACGTGCCGATCCAGAACCTGCCGCTGTATCGCTGCACGCGCCTGGGCAACCTTTTTCACGTGTCGCGACACTTCCATAGTCGATTCCGCCCGCCTCTTCAGATCGAAAAAGTAAGTGCGAAGCGTGAGCGCTGGCAGGTCAAGACCGGCATCTTGCAGAATCCTGGCGATCGTATCGAAGGCCATGCCCCGTTCGCGCGCGGCGATCAAGGTGCTTAGCAATTGCTTCACCGCCTCCTTCTTCAGAAAGCGATCATCCGCCAACTCGCTGTATATTGCCTCCAGCAGCTTCTGGCGTGCGATCTCTATGTTGTTCTTTTTGATCGTTTTCGGCGTTGCCATTGTGTTCCTCTTCTCCTCCCGACTTTGGCGACCTGCGCCCATTTTTGTCGCTTGCGCCGTCCCCTGGCCGCCTTGATACCGAACGATGACCGGTTGACCTTGCGCTGGGGTACTGGCGAATGCACGGCGCTCGTGCAACGCGCACCGGTGTTGACCGATCTCCTGCACCAGGAAATGAGCGTTCTCAACGAGCACAGGTCCCACGTAGCGCTCGCCTTCTGCGATTGCATGCGAAAGATGGGCGCGGTGATCGAGGTTGCGGACCAACGCCTCGATGTCATCGCCGTTGCTGCTCACTGCGGGTGCAGGCGGATGTGACGTATACGTGTTCACCTGCGTCCCGCGCGACATCGATCTGACCGCTTCTCTCTCATCTTGAATCTGATTCTTCAGTTCGCGTAGCTTGGTGTTCTGGATAGTGATCCCGTGTTCGACCGCCATCCGAACGACGGGCCCCTTGAACGCAAAATCTCCACCGGCTATGCCAATGCCGTCCTGCCACTTCTCCGCACTGTAGCGGAGGCTCAGCAGCAGGGCATCGTCAGAAACACCCTTCTGACCGAACGTTACCCGCCTGCCCTCGTCGCGAAAAGCCGCATCGCCATGGAAACTCGTAGGTAACACAACCATTTTTCGCGACACGCCAGCCCAGCTCGGCAAAGTCCTCACGTAGGGATCGCTGTCTTGTGGCAGGGCCGGCACCATCGTTATTTTTGCGAGCATGTAGGCCTGCTGCTTTTGCGTGGGCGTAAGCGACGCATTGTGGCGGATCGCAGCCCGCTGTTGCGCATAGCGCTCGTGCAGGTTCTGGTACCGTTCGCGATCGTCGGCCGCGAAGGGCATCAACAGCTTGCGCGCTTCCGCCTGCAGATCGCGTGCAACTTTCTGCTCGAGTTTGAACCGGGCATGCAGCTCATCGCGCAAGGCCTTGCGCGCGAGCCGGGACTCGAGCCGTTTGCGTGGATCACGCTGATAGGTTCGCTTGGGTTCGACGTTCAGCTCGCTCGAGCGTGGCTCAAACGCCGCGAAACGTCCCTCGAGAGGCTTGCGCTTGAGAAACCTGAACGCCGCCGAGGCGCTGACAGCCAGCGGCTTGCCGCGCTTGCCCGGCACGTCTTCACTGGCATCCACGACCTTCAGCCCGCCTCCGCCGGCCTCGCGCAATTCCAAGCCGTGCAGCGCGAGCACGCAATGCACGTCCTGCCGGCCCGTCGTCTTCGCATCGTTCAGTACGCGCTTCAGGTCCGTGGCCGGCTCGCCTTTACACCACGTCTCCAGCGACTGCTCGCCGGACCACACCTCCGCCCGGTTTGCGCCGGGACAGGTGGGCACCATGTCGGGATCAACGTAGTCATCGTTGCGCACGATGTGCTTCTTGCCGTTGATTTCAACGACGTTGAAAGCGCCGTTGTCGTGACGCCAGTAATACCGAATCTCCACTTCGCGTGCGGCACGATGGAGCGTCAGATAATCGCGGTACGGATCGAACGCGCAGAACGTCTTCGGATGGACGCGATTGACCTCGATGTGAGCGTGCAGGTTATCGGTGTTCGCGTGTATCGCGACGATGTGTTGATGCTCGGTCAGCTTCCTCTCGCGGGCCTTCGCCTCGATGGCCGCCTTGTCCTCCGCCGTCATGCGCAGGCAAATCGAAACACTCTTCGCCGCTTCACTCTTTCCTGCCATCTTTTTTTCGTTGAAGTACGGGTCTCGGGGCGCAGCCCTGAGTTCAATGGAAAGGCCCAACGCGCGAAGGGTGCCGCAGGTAACCGAGCGCGCTGAGCCGGTCTATATGCGCGACTTGTCGCGTATATACATTCCCTATCCTGTCCTACAAGTTCTTCGCAAAACAGTAGACGTTGCAGTAGACGCTCACGTAGAAGATGCGGTGGACATTTGCGTAGGCGCTTTCATGCATGATCCTATACACGGTAGAGCGGACAAACGCGTAATCGATGCCGCTAACGCTGCGGTCGATCTCGGCGACAACGACGCGACTCCGTCTGGGAATACCGACACAGTCGACGACACGATGGAGATAATGGCGAGTGGTCCGCGCCATGTCCCAGCCACGTCATAGGTCCGGGTTGATGTCACGCTGCTGAAGGATCTCGGTGGACGACACGCCGGCGCGCTGCTCGTCCACCGAGTCGAGCAGCGCCTCATCCTCGAGTTGCTGCTGCTCGAGCAGACGGATCAGCACCATGATTTCGCCTTCAGCTTCAAGGGCCTGTAAGCGCTCGGGCTGATTAAACGCCCAGCGATCGGCAATGCGCCACGCCACGAGGTGATATGGATGGCGACGGATCGCCGCAAGGGTAGCCGGCGCGAGGACCTTTGATGCGATCGCCAACGGTGGCAAATTGCCTTCAATCATGACCTTTCTCCATGAGCGGTTTGATGTCGAGCGGGCCCAGCTTCTCGCGGGCCACCTGTAACTCCCAGCGCATCTGCAAACCGAGCCAGAACTCTGGCGTTGTGTCGGGAAATCCTGCGGCAAGCCTTAGTGCCATCTCAGGACTTACGCCAAATCGCCCGTTCAGCAGCTCAGAAAGGCACTTCCGGGTCACACCAAGTGCTTGCGCTGCTACGGTCACGGACAGCCGAGCCTTTGTAAGCCTAGGGCGTAACTGCTCGCCAGGGTGACGGTAGTCCGATGTCACGTGCTGCACTCCTCTTTGTTATCGTAACGTTACACGTTACAAAGCGGTCGTCAAGCGTTATAGTGATCGGGCGTTTCCGATAAAGCTGTTTTTCCAACGTCAGAAAAAAGCCGGCCAACGGTAACGCCGGCGACTCGGGACAAAAAGCCATGTTGCTGTTTCTTGACACGGAGTACACCGGTTTTGGTCAAATGCGGCCCAAGCTCATCAGCCTTGCACTCGTGGCTGAGGATGGCCGGCGCGAGTTCTACGTCGAGCTGACAGACACGTGGACACTCGACGACTGCACCGCGTTCGTGAAGCGCGAAGTGATTCCAGTGCTCAACGGCCCACGTATGCCGCGCGCCGAGGCCCGCGTCGAACTCCATGCGTGGTTGGAGCACGCCCCGCGTGCCGTCAAAGTTGCCTGCGACTCGGAAACCGACTGGCACTTCCTGCTC
>NZ_JARESX010000138.1:0-8309 GCF_046026435.1 Paraburkholderia sp. RL17-381-BIF-C
GTCAGCCAAACGTGCTGAGACTGTGAAGCGTTACTTGCAGAGCGGCGGTGTCACCACACCGATCTCGGCACGCGGTCGCGGTAAGGAAGACCCGGTGGTGCAGTGTAACGAACGCAACCACGAGGCTCTGATCGCCTGTCTGGGACCGAACCGTCGCGTCGAACTGGACTTCGTGCACGCAAGTGCGGCGAGCGCGCGGACGTCGGCCCTGCCGCAGTACCAGCGGACGCAAAACCAACCCGATCTGCAAGACCAGCAGGAGCATTGAGGGTGAAGAATGGCCCGGCTGTCACGGCCGGGCCATTCCTGCTTTCGCGAGTGTTGGCAATGGCGGTCTGCGCGTAAGGAATTTCAATGTTCCGTGAAAGAAAAATCCCCTGAATATTGCGGAAATATCGCTGTGTCGCCTCGAAGAAATGTTTCCGCAATATTGCTAATATTTAATTTGATTCTTGTTGGGCTATGTCGATTCGGTTTCGCCCATTAATTAATATCAGAAAATGGAGCGGCTAATGAAGAGAATCGTGATTATTGACGATCATCCGATCATTCGGGGGACAATAGCCAGCGTGTTGCATGCTGACCCGGAACTGGAACTGGTCGGCGCATGCGGCGACGGGGAGGAAGGTCTGGCCATGGTTTTCGCGGAAAGTCCGGATCTGGTTATTATCGATCTCGACTTGCCGAGGCTCGACGGGCTTTCCTTGATTCGCCGAATTCGAGATAAAAATACAAAAATATGTATTCTTGTTCTTTCTGCCAAACCTGAACATATTATGGCCGGTTATGCGCGCAGCGCCGGCGCAAATGGTTATGTCGGAAAAGGCCGGGAAATCAGTGAACTGCTCACTGCGCTAAAAACGGTCTTGTTTGGCTACGACTGCTTCCCGGCTGACAGCGCCGAAGCTGAGGCCGTGAGCGGACTGAGCGCTTTGTCAGCGCGAGAGGTGGAGGTATTGCAATATCTGGCGCGCGGTGTGAGCAATCGGGACATTGCCGTCCGCCTATCCTTGAGCGACAAAACTGTCAGCACCTACAAGAGCCGCATCCAGGAAAAACTCGGTCTTTCGTCATTGGCAGGACTAATCGAGTTTGCGACTTCGCATCGTTTGGTCGATTAGGTTGTGTAGGCTATGACCATTGTGAGCCTGTCCCGTTCTTCCGCGTGTACGTGGCGTCAAACGCTTAACGATCTGCTGGACGCCTCGCCATTGGAATCCCGCGCTTTCGTTCTCGACGAGAGCATGACGGATCTGCGCGAAGTGATAGATGGTGTTATCGCTCTGCTCACTCCATTCGCACGTCGTCGCGACTTGCGTTTGCGCGTGTGTGTCGATCAATCGGTAGCTGAAACGATTCTTGCCGACGGTGCCCGCCTGGGTCAGCTCGTTTTCCATTTGCTCAATCGAACGATTCAACTCACCATGCAGGGAGAGATTTCGCTCGTCGTGCGGGCACAGCCGTTGAGTTCGAACTCGCAACGAATTTTTATCAGCGTGGTCGATGCGCCCGTCAAACACGCGCCCGCTGTCCCGCAGCCACTTTACGCTCCAACTGTTGAAGATCCACAGATGGCCAGATGGCTTGGCGACGCTGAAGCATGTTTGTCGCTTTGCAGAATATTGGCGCAGCGCATGCGCGGCGAACTCTGCGTCTCGAGCGATCTTGAGGAAGGCCCTCGAGCAATCTTCAACGCGCCGTTTTGCGTCGAACAATCGGCGCGGTCCGCGCAAACGACTTGCGGTAACGTCGAGACGCCTCCTTTCTCCAGAGCCGCGCAGCCACGGGATCGCTCAACGAGCGGCTCCTTTGAGCCCTTCGACAGCCGTTATCTGGATGCCTTGTCTGAAGAGGGAGTCGATCTTCAAGCATTTATCACCAACTGGCGTGACGCAATGAACGACGACCTCGGGCGGCTCAGCGGGTTGCTTCGTGAAGGTCACTTTGAGCATCTCCAAGGTGTGCTGCACCGTTTGAGTGGCGCAGTGGGGCTCGTCGGCGCGCGAGATTTGATGGACGCGTTGCGGCGCGCGAGCGTATCGCCTCGTGAGCACAGAGCCACCTTAGCCGACGCGCTAATGGCGCGCGCGAGAATCCTTGTCACGCAACTCGAAGCAACGGCCTGCGCGTACCGGAGCACCTCACGATGAGCCGACCGCTGGCTTTGATCGAAGGCGATCTGGCGCTTCCGGTCGCGCGGCCGTTCGATGCATTGCCGCCGCCCTTCGGATCGCGGCGGCGGCCGGCGCAGACCGCGGCGCAACGCGAACCGCAACCCGGAGCACGCACCGGCGCTCAACAGGTAATCGAGAATGCGGTACAACGCGGGGCGTCGGCGGCACGTCGCGGGCCGTTTCCACCGGGCGTGAAGTTTCTGTTGTTCTATAAACTGCCTCAACGGCGCGACCACTCGCGCCGCTTCGACGAACAGCTGGCCGAAGCGAGGTATTACCTGGAGATGGGGCGTGTGCGCCCGCGTTCGACGCGGTCGGATCATGTGCTCGGAGCGGCGATCTTCGCGGGCTGCAGCATTGCGCTAGCCTGGCTGCTGACCACCTGTACGACGCACGACGCGGGCAAGCTGGCGGCCACGGCGGTAACACGGCCGGTGGCGCTTCGTTCGCCAGCTGAATTCGCCGGAACGATTGCGCAAGACGAAGCCTTGGCGGCTAGTTCAATATCGACACCAAAGGCTGCTGTGTCCGGAACGCCCGCGCAGACCAATGCGACACCAAAGGCCGCAGTGTCCGGAGCGCCTACGCAGACTAATACGTCCCCGCGCACTGCGTTTGGCCATGTCCCGACTGCAAAGCCGCAACGTATCGAACAGATCGCGTCACATGCCGAGCTGCGAGAGCCGATGCATCGAACGGCGCCGAGCCGTCCCGCGAAGGTGGATCACCCGCTTCCGATCGTGCGCTTCAGCAAAGCGCAAGTCGACGGGCGCCTCGCATTGAGCCGCACAGCCAACCCGGCCACGCGGCCCTCCGCGTCGAAGTCATCCGAGTGGACTGCACGCTCCTCGTCCGCAAATGAAACGGCCGAGCGCACGGCGCTGCTCGATTGGGCGGCGCAGATGCGTCGCGCGACAATCACAACGCGCACCGGCGCGCCGACGCCGGGTGATACCGACTGGAGCGTCCACATGACCCAGCGCAGGATCACCGACAACCCGGACGCGTTCCAGACAGGTCGCATCCCGAAGTAGCGGCGAAAAAAAAGCCCGACCAATGGTCGGGCTTCAAAGTCGGCCACGTCCTCCACAGGACGCAGCCCCTGCAAAACAGCCAAGCTGTTTGCGCTATCGCCAGCCTTAAGCGGCCAGCAGCGAACGCAGCACGAACGGCAGAATCCCGCCGTGCTTGTAGTAGTCGACTTCGATCGGCGTGTCGATACGCAGCAGTACCTGCACGCGTTTCTCCTTGCCGTCCTTGCCGCGAATCACCAGCGTCACTTCCTGTTGCGGCTTGAAGTCAGCGCCGAGGCCTTCGATGTCGTACGTTTCTTCGCCGGTGATACCGAGCGACTGCACGCTATCCGAGCCCTTGAACTGCAGCGGCAGAACGCCCATGCCGACCAGGTTCGAACGGTGGATCCGCTCGAAGCTGCGTGCGACCACAGCCTTCACGCCCAGCAGTTGCGTACCCTTTGCAGCCCAGTCACGCGACGAGCCCGTGCCGTACTCTTCGCCCGCGAACACGACGGTCGGCGTGCCGGCGTCGATGTACTTCATTGCTGCGTCATAGATCGACAGTTGTTCGCCGCTCGGCTGGTGAATCGTCAGGCCGCCTTCCACGCGCGAGCCGTCTGCCTTCGCCGGGATCATCAGGTTCTTGATCCGCACGTTCGCGAACGTGCCGCGCATCATCACGTCGTGGTTGCCGCGGCGCGAGCCGTAGCTGTTGAAGTCGGCCTTCTGCACGCCGTTTTCCTTCAGCCACTTGCCCGCCGGCGAGTCTTCCTTGATCGAGCCAGCCGGGCTGATGTGGTCGGTCGTGACCGAGTCACCGAAGATGCCCAGTGCACGCGCGTTCGTCACAGCAGCAATGCTGTCGGCCGGCGTCATCGAGAAGTCCTTGCCGAAGAACGGCGGCTCAGCGATGTAGGTCGACTTCGGCCAGTCGTAGACTTGACCTTCTTCGCCTTCGATCTTGCTCCACAGGTCGCCCTTCTTGGTCAGCGACGCGTAGTTCTTGCGGAACGCGTCGGCGTCCAGCGCGAACTTGAGCAGTGCGTTGACTTCTTCGCTGGTCGGCCAGATGTCGCCCAGGTAGATGTCCTTGCCGCCCTTGCCCTTGCCGACCGGTTCAGTCATCAGGTCGCGCGTGATGTTGCCGGCGATCGCGTAAGCGACGACCAGCGGCGGCGAGGCCAGGAAGTTGGCGCGGATGTTCGGGTGAATACGCGCTTCGAAGTTACGGTTGCCGGACAGCACCGCTGCCGCGACGATGTCGTTCTTCGTGATCGCTTCGTTCAGTTCCGGCGTCAGATCGCCCGCGTTACCGATACAGGTCGTGCAACCGTAAGCGGCCAGCGTGAAACCGAGCTTGTCGAGATACTTCATCAAGTCGGTCTTCGTCAGGTATTCCGTGACGATACGCGATCCCGGCGCCAGCGACGTCTTGATGTGCGGAGCGACCGTCAGACCGGCTTCGACAGCCTTCTTCGCCAGCAGGCCGGCGGCGAGCAGCACGCTCGGGTTCGAGGTGTTCGTGCACGACGTGATGGCCGCGATCAGGATGTCGCCGTTCTTCACGTCGACGCCGTTGCTCGTGGTGTATTGCGCGTCGAGGTCTTCCGCCTTCTTCGCAAAGCCGTTTTCCGCCACCGGCTTGGAGAACAGGTCGCTGAAGGTCGACTTCACATGACCGATTTCGATACGGTCTTGCGGACGCTTCGGACCGGCCAGCGACGGCGTCACCGTGCCGAGATCCAGCGTGACGACCTTGGTGTAGTCGATCTGGCCGGCCTTCGGAATACCGAACAGACCTTGCGCCTTGAAGTAGTTTTCGAAGGCGGAGATTTCTGCGTCGGTGCGGCCCGTGCCCTTGAAATAGTCGATGGTCTTTTCGTCGACCGGGAAGAAGCCCATCGTTGCGCCATATTCCGGCGCCATGTTGCCGATCGTTGCGCGATCCGGCAGCGACAGCGACTTCGTGCCTTCGCCAAAAAACTCGACGAACTTGCCGACTACCTTCTCTTTACGCAGCAGTTCGGTGACGGTCAGGACCAGGTCGGTTGCCGTCAAGCCTTCGCGCAGCTTGCCCTTCAGTTCGACGCCGACCACGTCCGGCGTCAGGAAGTACACCGGCTGGCCGAGCATGCCGGCTTCCGCCTCGATGCCGCCCACGCCCCAGCCCACCACGCCGATACCGTTGATCATGGTGGTGTGGCTATCGGTGCCGACCAGCGAATCCGGGTAGTACACCGTGTCCGCGCCTTCAGCCTTCTTGTGCACGCCGCGTGCGAGGTATTCCAGGTTCACCTGGTGAACGATACCGACGCCCGGCGGCACGACCTTGAACGTGTCGAATGCCTGCATGCCCCACTTCATGAACTGGTAGCGCTCGTTGTTGCGCTGGAATTCCAGTTTCATGTTCAGGTCGAGCGCATTCTTTTCGCGGAAGTGATCGATCTGCACCGAGTGATCGACGACCAGATCGACCGGGACCAGCGGTTCGATCGACTTCGGATCCTTGCCCATCTGTTTCGCGACACCGCGCATCGCGGCGATGTCGGCGAGCAGCGGCACGCCAGTAAAGTCTTGCAGCACGACACGCGACACCACGAACGGAATTTCATCGACACGCGCTGCGGTCGGCTTCCAGTTCGCGAGTTGCTCAATGTGTTCTTCGGCGATTTTCTTGCCGTCGTAGTTACGCAGCACCGATTCCAGCACGATACGGATCGAAACCGGCAGGCGGTCGATCTTGATGTTCAGTGCCTTGCCGAGTTGCGGCAGGGAGTAGAACTTGCCTTTGCCGGAACCGCTGTCGAATTCCTTGAGCGTTTTGTGGAGGTTGTGGGCCATGGTGTTTTCCTTGGTTTGATCGCGGAACTACTGTACCTGACTAGATGACGTACAAATCGACGTATTCATTGACCGGCATGGCTTCGAGCCTTGCCTGATCCAGCGACGCGTCGAGAATCGCCAGTTGTTGCTTGACCGGAAAGCGGCGCGCGAGGTTGGTCTTGAACTTCTCGACCAGCAACGGAATCCCGTCTTCGCGACGACGTTTATGACCGATCGGGTATTCGACTACGACTTCGTCGAATGTCGAACCGTCGTTGAATTCGATCGTCAGTGCATTGGCGATCGAGCGCTTCTCCGGATCGTGGTAATCCTTCGTGAACTGCGGGTCTTCGACACATTCCATCTTCGCGCGCAGCACGTCGATGCGCGCGTCCTGTGCGGTCGAATCTTCATAGTCCGCGGCCGTCAGGCGGCCGTGGATCAGCGGCACGGCGATCATGTACTGAATGCAATGATCGCGGTCGGCCGGATTGTTCAGCGGGCCTTTCTTATCGATGATGCGAATCGCGGCTTCATGCGTGCGGATCGTGATCTTGCGAATGTCGTCCACATGCTTTCCGGCTGCGTTGAGTTGCGCATGCAACTTCATCGCGGCTTCCGCCGCCGTTTGTGCGTGGAATTCTGCCGGAAAAGAAATCTTGAAGAGCACATTTTCCATCACATACGAACCGTACGGACGCTGGAACCTGAATGCGTTGCCTTTGAACAGAACGTCGTAAAAGCCCCACGTCTTCGCCGTCAGCACCGACGGATAGCCCATCTCGCCGGTCTTCGCGATCAGCGCGAGACGCACCGCGCGCGATGTCGCATCGCCCGCGGCCCACGACTTGCGCGAACCGGTGTTCGGCGCGTGGCGGTACGTGCGCAGCGCATGCCCATCGACAAACGCCTGCGAGACCGCATTGATCAGCTCGTCGCGCGTGAGACCGAGCAACTGGCCGACCACCGCGGTCGACGCCAGTTTCACCAGCAGCACATGGTCGAGCCCAACCTTGTTGAAGGAGTTCTCGAGCGCGATACAGCCTTGAATTTCGTGCGCCTTGATCATGGCGACCAACACGTCTTTCATCGCCAGCGGCTCTTTGCCGGCTGCGATGGCGCTGCGCGAGAGCCAGTCGGCTGTCGCGAGAATGCCGCCGAGGTTGTCCGACGGGTGGCCCCATTCGGCGGCGAGCCATGTGTCGTTGAAGTCGAGCCAGCGGATCATGGCGCCGATATTGAAGGCGGCCTGAACGGGATCCAGCTGGAACGACGTGCCGGGCACCTTCGCGCCGTTGGGGACGATCGTGCCCGGCACGATCGGTCCCATCAGCTTGGTGCAGGCTGGGTAGGTGAGCGCCTCGAGTCCACAACCGAGCGTATCGATCAGGCAGTGACGCGCGGTTTCCAGCGCGAGCGTGCTGTCGATCTGATACTCCAGCACGTAATCGACGATATCGACCAGGACTTGATCCGGGTCGGGTCGCACGTTGGAAATCGGAGCGGACATCGGGACGTTTTCCTGATGACGATACTTAGTTGCTGCTCTTGTTGATCGCGTTCGATTGCGTCGGAGCCGGAGCGCCTTCGACCATGGCTGCCGTCTTGCACTCGTCGGCCAGGCGCGAGCTGTCCTTGTCCGAGAACAACATGGCCTTCGTCGGGATCACGACGAGATCCATGCCCGTTGCGGCGTCGTGGAAACGGTCTGCGCCCGTGGTGGTTGCTTCGCGCGGCAGATTGTAATTTTTGTTAGCCCAGTGAACCGTGACGATCTGGTCACGCTTCATGTCGCCCTTCAGTTCGAACGCGAGGCCTTCGTTGCACGACCACTTTTCCGCGCCTTCCGGCACCGGATCGACCTTTGCTTCCTTGGCCGGGTTCGGTTTGCGCTTGATCAGGCGCTTCGGCTGCGGTTTTTTCGGGACAGCGTTGGCTGCCGGCTTCGTGGTGGTCGCCGGTTGCGCGACGGCGTCAGTCGCGACGGCCAGCATCGTCGTGGACAGGGCGCCAATCACGGCGGCGATCATCAGCTTTTTCATGGAGAAAACCTTTCTATCTAGTTTCAGTTAAACATTCCGCGGGCTACCGGTCCTGGCGACCGCGTGGTTAAACTGCACGCGCTTTGAAAGCGCACAGCGACCGCTATTTTCTCCTATTTAGCGGCAGGTACTTCAAATTCTCGGGTCCGGTGTAATTTGCGCTCGGACGAATGATCTTGTTGTCGATGCGCTGCTCGATGATGTGCGCGCTCCAGCCGGCCGTGCGCGCGATCACGAAGAGCGGCGTGAACATC
>NZ_JARESX010000139.1:0-8158 GCF_046026435.1 Paraburkholderia sp. RL17-381-BIF-C
TGGACAGGATCACCTGCTCGAGCTTCTGCACGTTCAGGTCCATGTTTGCCGCGCTTATGAAACCGCGCGGTTGGACCTCCGTGCCGCTCGTCTTTTCATATCCGGTTGCGGCAATGTACTGCCAGATATCTCCTACATTGACCTGATTCGCCTGATTGGTCAGCGTGCCCGTGTTAACCGTTAACGTGTCCGACGCGCCGATGGTGCCGGTGTTGATGATGCTTCCCTGCCCATCCTGATTGAAATTGAGCGTGACGTTCTGACCGGCGATATTGCCACCTGCCGACATTGCATTCCAGTTCGGCGGCAGGTAGACCTGCGGCATTAACGCGCTAACGGTCGGGCAGGTAACCACACCCGTCGAGATGCACCCCGGGTCGGGCACTGACTGCTCGACGTACCACAGCATCGGCTCGGTGAGTGCATTGATTTGCGTTTGCGAGAGCGCGTCGCCAAGCTGCAGATTGTTTTGTTTTGCGTAGTCAATGGCGTTCTGATACAGGATCGCCTTTTCCTGATCGGTGACCGACAGGTTATGTGTGCTGTCGTAAGTCAGCCCGCTCAC
Source organism: Paraburkholderia sp. RL17-381-BIF-C (assembly GCF_046026435.1). NCBI lineage: Bacteria > Pseudomonadati > Pseudomonadota > Betaproteobacteria > Burkholderiales > Burkholderiaceae > Paraburkholderia > Paraburkholderia sp. RL17-381-BIF-C. The sequence goes on from NZ_JARESX010000139.1 coordinate 566, forward strand.
AAAGCTCGCCTGCCCGGTCTGCTGCAGCGCGGCTTGCTGCAGCATCTGATCTTCCGCCTGCGGGTCGTAATAGAACAGCGTCGAGGACGGTTGCAGGCTCGGCGGCAGATTTTTTAGCAGGTTTTGCGGCCCCACCGAACCCAGCGCCGAACCGTCCAGCGAGCCGGTAACGTATGATGCCTTGCCAGCCACCGGTGTCGGCAGAGGCACTCCTACCGAGCTTGGCGTCGACAGCTTCAGCCCGGGCAGATTTACCATGCTTAATGAAATAACCTGAGACGGCGCATTCACACGCGGTGTGTAGGTGCTCGCCGTGGTGATGCCGTTGATGAGCTTCTGCCCGGTCAATGAGACGGACGTCCCGATCACGTTACCGACGTTCTGAATCTCCCCGTTCGCCGTAATCGACAGATTCGGGGCGTGGATCGTCGCGGCGATGTTACCCACCGGCGTCGGCGGATCTATCGTTCCCCCGGCGCTCGAATACGCGTTCCCGTACAGCGCCGTGCATTCGGCTACAGAGCCGCAAGCCCAGACGTCGTGACGCTTGTCCGGACTGAAGTCGCCTGTTTCCTGCACCCAGTGCGAGTGCCAGTAGGCGTTCAGTGTCTGGGCCTCGTTCACGACTGGGCCTGCAACGTTGATCGACGCGCTCGTGCCGGCCGCGATCAGGCTACCGATGTTGGTCAGGCTACCTGCGTTGATCTGCAGGTTGTTTCCGGCGCTGATGACCGACGAGTTTCCTGTTTGCTGGTCGACATAGCCTTCGCAGTAGCTTTCCTTGTATCCACCGGCCGTCATGCAGCCGCTGTACTGCTCCGTTGTGCCGTAATTCTGATGAACGGGTACGGGCGGTGGCAGACTATTTGTAATTGCACCCGATACATTGAGCGTGATGTCGTTGCCCGCGACGATGTTGCCTGAAGTGTTATTCAGGCTGCCGGCCGGAGTAGTCGAACCCGCTGTGGTGCTTACCCCACCAATGACGATGTTGTGGCCTGCAAGGAGACTGCCATACGTGTTGTTGATCTGCCCAGCGGCAATGACAAGGTCATTGCCTGCGAACACTGTCCCGTTGCAGACGACGTCAGCGAGAAACCAGTCCCACAAACGGCAATAAGTAGGCCCCCCGGCACAGCATGACAACCACAGCCGACGCGCAACGTCACCGCAGACTACTGAACAATTGAGCCACCACACCGCGCAGCCACCGATTCCCCGCTTCGTGGTGATAGCGGGCGTGCCAATGCTGCCGCACTGCAAACCCCTCCACCGGTATCGGACACGGATGCACCGACAGGTCGTTGACCTTCGCCAGCGTCTCGCCGATATGCCGCGGCAACGTGGCGATCAGATCGGTGCTTTTGATGATGGCCCCTAGCCCGAGAAAACCCGGCAGCTCGAGCACGACGTCCCGTTCGATGTGCTCGCGCACCAGCGCCTGCTCCAGCAATTGCGCCCCCGTGCCTGCCGCGATGGCGACATGGCCCTCCGTGCGGTACTGCTTGAGCCCAAGCTTGCCGCGCATGCGCGGATGATGCCGGTTCATCAAACACACCCAATCCTGCATGTATAGCTGCTGCTGGTAGATGCCGCCGCCGAGCCAGGGCACGTGACCGATTGCCAGGTCGGCCTCGCCCGATTCCAGCGCGCGTTCGGTATTGCCGTCGATCCTCGCGGCTTCGAGACGGATTCCCGGCGCCTGCGCTCGCACGTGCGCCAGCATGCGTGGCAGCAGCGTGATGTGGCTCGCGTCGGTCATGCAGATGCGGAAACGCCGCCTGGCGGTGGTAGGATCGAAGGCTATTTCCCACGCCGCAAAGCGCCGCAGCGATTCGAGAATCTCCCGGCACGGTCCGATCAACGCATCGGCTTGCGGTGTCGGCGCCATGCCGCCTGGCGTTCGTATGAAGAGCGGGTCTTGCAGATGCTCCCGCAAACGGCCGAGCCAGATGCTGACAGTCGGCTGGCTTTGTCCAAGCTGCTCCGCGACGCGCGTAACGCTGCGAACGTCGTAGAGAAGATCGAAAAGCTGCAGCAGTTTCAGATCGGGTAGTTCTGCCGGGTTCATGGCGATATTGTCTGGCGCAATGACCTCATTGTATCCATTGCATTGCCAGCATGCGTACCCGATCGTATCTTGATCTCCAGGTCAAGGAGACGATAGTGAAGATTGCGATTCTGGGTGCTGGTGCGCTGGGCTGCGCCATCGGCGCGGCGCTAACCGAAGGCGGCAACGAGGTCTGGTTGCTGAACCGCTCGGCGGCGCATGTAGACGCAATACGGCGCGACGGACTGCTCGTCGACGATGCGAACGGCTCGCGACGCGTGAATGCCAAGGCTACGACGCGGGCCGCCGAGGTAGGTGCCGTCGATCTGGTCGTCGTGCTGGTCAAGTCCTTTCATACCGATGCGGCGATGCGTGGCGCTCCGGAACTGATCGGACCCGAAACCGTGGTGCTGTCGCTGCAAAACGGCCTTGGACACGAAGATGTGCTCGCCGACATCGTGGGTCGTGAGCGCGTGCTGGCGGGCAAGACTTACGTCGGCGGCGTGCTGCGCAATCCGGGGCACATCGAGTCCGGCGTCGCCGGCAAGGCGACTTACATCGGCGAACTCGACGGCCACATCACATCCCGCGTGATGGCGATCGCCGCAACCTTCAACGCGGCCGGACTGGCCACCACGGTCAGCGACGACATCGTCGGCACGATGTGGGACAAGTTGCTGGTCAATGTCGCAACGGGCGCGCTGACGGGCACCACCGGCCTGACCTACGGCCAGCTCTACGACGAGCCGCTACTTAAAACAGCCGCCCTGGCAGCCATCGCCGAAGCGATCGCAGTCGCCCAGGCCGCCGGCGTGACGCTTTCCTCCACCGATCCTGAACGCGCGTGGACCCTCGCCGGCGAAGGCCTTTCCGCCGGCTTCAAGACTTCGATGCTGCAGAGCCTCGAAAAAGGCTCCATCACTGAAATCGACTTTATAAACGGCGCGGTCGTGCGGTGGGGACAACGGCACGGTGTGCCGACGCCCGTCAACGCGACGCTGGTGGCATGCATCAAGGGCATCGAACGCGCGATGACCGACCGAAAAGCGCAATAACTGGCATGAGATCCGGGCAAGTGCTTCGCACCAGCTCGGGTCGACAACGGAGACAACCTGATGAACGGCAGCAAAGCCTATCTGGAACATGTCGCTATCTGGGTGAAAGACATCCACTGGCACATCCGCTTTTTCGAAGACGTGCTCGGCATGACGATGCGCGAGGTCGACGGCACGGTAGAGGAACCCCGTCAGTACTGGACGCTCGGCGGCCTGCAATTCATCCATAACCCGCAGCACGACGCACCCGAAGGCCGCCTCGGCCACCTCGGCGTGATGTGCGAGGACATGGAGGCCGCGCTTGCCGCGGCGCAAACATACGGCGTCAGCGAAATGCCGCAAGGACGCAACTGGTTGCGCCTGCCCGACGGCCTCGCCGTCGAACTGATTCAGGCGAGGCCTGCCACATGTGTCGCGCAGGCACTGGCGATCAACCCACGTTCAGAGGCGTGACATGACGATCATTGAAAAATACTGGGACGACGCCCTCGAAGGCGATCAGTGCGTGAGCCCGACTTATACCGTTACCAAACAACGCATCCTGGCCTACGCCGACCTCACAGGCGACCACACGCCCGTCCATGTCGACGAGGATTACGCGAATGCGAGCCACTTCGGTTCGATCGTCGCTCACGGTCTGTTTGGCCTGTCTATCGCCGATGGCCTCAAAACGCAAAGCGATTACCGTTTCCTGCCGGGTATGTCGCTCGGCTGGACATGGGACTTCAATCTGCCCATCAAGGTCAACGACGTGCTGCACGTCAAGTTCCGCATCGACACAATGCGCGCGAGCAAGAGTCGCCCTGGCTGGGGGATCGTGGTGCTCCCATCCGAGTTGGTCAATCAGGAAGGCAAGGTCGTCCAGCATGGCGAGCATCGTCTGATGGTGCCGCGCCGCCCGGGAGCATTCTGATGCAGGCACGTCCTCTTGAAGGTATTCGCGTTGTCGATTACAGCCATTTTCTGGCCGGTCCGTATGTCGGGCGCTGTCTCGCGGCGCTGGGCGCCGAGGTCATCAAGGTCGAGCGTCCCGGCAGCGGCGATGCGGGACGTCAGCATGCCACGGTGCTGGATGACGAACAGAGTGGCTACTTCCTGCAACTCAACATGGGCAAGCGCGGCGTCAGCGTCAATATGCGCGACCCGCGCGGGAAAGAGTTTATGCAACGGCTGTGCGACTCGGCGGATGTGTTCGTCGAGAACTACCGGCCGGGCGCGCTGAACAAACTCGGGCTGGGTTATGACGAACTGTCCGCGCGCAATCCGAAACTGGTCTACTGCTCGATCTCGGCTTATGGCCATACGGGACCCGATGCGCATCGCGCCGGCTTCGGTCTGATTGCCGAAGCAAAGAGCGGGATCATGCAGATGATCGGCACGCCCGGCGAACCGCCGCCGCTGATGCGCATTTCGCTCGGCGACATGTACACGGGCATTCACGCGGTGGCGGCGATCAACGCCGCGCTGCTTGGTCGCGTGAAGAGCGGCCGCGGACAGCATATCGACATGGCGCTGTACGACACGCTGGTGTCGATGCACGAGTACGCGGTGCAGTGCTACACGATGCAGGGCATCCTTCCGGAGCAGACGGGTCACGACATGCCCACGTCGACGCTTTACGGCGTGTTCCGTGCCGCCGACGGCGACCTCGTCATCGCCGCGCAGGTGGACGATGCGTGGAAGCGCTTCGCAGCGCTCGTCGAAGCTCAGGGCGGCCCGCCCGGCTTCGGCGCCGACACTCGCTTTCACACGCTCGCAGGCCGCAATGCGAACCGCGTGGACATTCTGTCCGTCGTAAAGCCCTGGGTGGCCAGCCAACCCGTTGCGCAGGTGCTCGAGATGCTGGATGGCGTCGACGTGCCGTGCGCCAAGGTGCAGCGCATCGACGAAGTGCTTGCCGATCCGCAGATCGTCGCGCGCGGCATGGTGGTCGAGCAGGAGCATCCGCGCTACGGCAAATTGCACATGCCGAACCTGCCCTTTCATTTCTCCGACTGCGACACGACGATCCGCGAGGTCGCGCCAGACCTCGGTCAGCACAACGCGGAAGTGGCGCAAGCGCTGGGCTTCAGCGTCGCCGAAATCGACGCGATGCAAACCGACGGCGTGTTGTATTCAAAAGTGAGGCCATGATGAGCGACCAGTACGCAGTGATCGGCAACCCGATCGGACACACGAAATCACCGCTGATCCACGGTCTCTTTGCACAGCAGACGCAGCAGGACATGGCCTATACGGCCATCGAAGGTCCACTGGAGCCGCAGGACGCATTCGCAGCAACTGTGCGTGCGTTCATTGCGGCGGGCGGCAAAGGCATGAACGTGACCGCGCCGTTCAAGCTGAAGGCCTTCGCCATGGCCGACGAGCAAAGCGAACGGGCGGAACTGGCGGGCGCAGCCAACGCGCTGAGCTTCAGGGACGGCCGGATCATCGCCGAGAACTTCGACGGCGTAGGCCTGTTGCGCGATATCAAGGTCAATCTGAAACTGCCGATGAGCGGCAAGCGCGTGCTGATCCTCGGCGCAGGCGGCGCGGTGCGTGGCGCATTGCTGCCCTTCCTCGCCGCGCAGCCTGCGGAACTGGTCGTCGCGAACCGGGACCTGGCGAAGGGCAAGGCGCTGGTCGCGCAGGTCGTCGCCGGCGGCCCACTACTCGCCTGTGGCTACGGCGATCTCGAGGCCATGGGACAGTTCGATCTGGTGGTCAACGCGACTTCGGCCAGTCTCACCGGCGATCTGCCGCCCGTTCCACCGAGCGTGTTCAGTCCAACGGGCGCAGCTTATGAACTGGCCTACGGAAAGCGCCTGACGCCCTTCTTGCGACTCGCGCGCAATGCGGGTGTGCAGCGCGTCGCGGACGGAGTCGGCATGCTGGTCGAACAGGCAGCAGAGGCCTTCGCGTGGTGGCGTGGCGTGCGGCCCGAGACGCGGGCCGTAATCGACCGGCTAACGGTGCCGCTGGATTGAAAGCGCACTGGACTCAGGATTGGAAAGGATATCCCGATGACAAGTTGACAGTTGAGGATCGCAGGCGCATCACGACTCGTAGCAATTGCCGAGGTCGATTCTCCCCTGCTGTCGACGCTGTCTGAGGCCGTGCTGGCTGCTGCTCGAAGTAGCCTCGAAAATACTGACTCAGATACCTGACTTCGATCTACTTGGGATTCGCCAGGGGACAGCGGGGGGAGCACGGCGATAGAGACACGGACCATCGATGCTTTAAATGGCTGCCATGGCGCGGCGGATTCAACCGGTGGATGCAATAGTTTGCTGGAACCGTTCGGCGGGCGTTTCGTAGTCCAATGTCTTTCTTGGACGCTCGTTCAATCGCCTGGCCACAGCGTTGAGTTTGGCCTGCGAATACACGGACAGGTCTGTGCCTTTAGGGAAGTACTGTCTTAACAACCCGTTCGTGTTTTCATTTGACCCGCGCTGCCATGGATGCTGGGGATCGCAGAAGTAGACCTGTATGTCGGTAGCCAAGGTAAAGCGTTTGTGTCCTGCCATCTCTGTTCCCCGATCCCATGTCAACGACTTGTAGAGCTCCTGCGGCAATTTTGAAGCGTGTTTGATGAGTGCATTGGCGACCGTCTCGCTATCCTTGCTGGCTATCTTGACCAGCATAACGTAGCGCGTCTGGCGTTCGACGAGCGTCGCAATCTGGCTGCTGCCGCTATCGCACAGCAGATCACCTTCCCAGTGGCCCGGTACTGCACGGTCTGCCACGCTCGCGGGGCGTTCCCTGATCGATACTGTGTCCCGTATCCTGCCATGATCGTCCGTCTTCTGCGTGTGATGGCGAGAACGACGCATGGCACGGGTACGCCGCAGGTGCTCCAGCAACTCTTTCTTCAGGGCACCACGGGCCTGTATGAAGAGACTGCGATAGATGGTCTCGTGAGACACGTGGTAGTCCTCGACGTCTGGATACGCCCGCTTGAGCCATCCGGCAATCTGCTGCGGTGACCACTGCAACTGGAGCTTGCCGGCGACGATGTGCGCCAGCTTCCGGTGCTGAACCAGTTTAACGACTTTGGGGCGCTGCGCGCGATCCCACGTGAGTTCATCGGCGTGGCTTGCCCGATAGCCGTTTGGTCCGCTGTTACGTTTGATCTCGCGGCAGATGGTGGATGGCACTCGTGAAAGTCGCCTTGCAATTGCCTGAATCGAATCATCAGCCACAAGCCCTCGCGATATCTCTTCGCGCTCCTCCAGCGTCAGCGCCCATCTCGATCGATGCCTTTGTGGTGGCTGGATTCCACCTGTGTCAGCCAGAATTCCCTGCACCGACGAGTGGTTCCGGTCAAACAGTTGAGCGATCTTCTGCAGAGATTCACCCTTGCGCCAACGTTCCCACATCAGCGCCTTCTGCGTCTCACTGTAGTAAATCCGGCGTCGCTGTTTCATTTGCAACACTCCCGCTGCTCACGCAGCTTCTAGTGTGTTGCATCCACCGGTTGAATCCGCCATTCGGAAGTGGCCGTTCACG
>NZ_JARESX010000140.1:0-7740 GCF_046026435.1 Paraburkholderia sp. RL17-381-BIF-C
AGGCCGTCATACTTCCCGCCTCGCGCTCCGCGCTCGCCGGAACGGGTGGCTCAAAACCTGCACGATTGTCGGGGAGAGGTGGGGGCCGTCGGCTTCGCCTCGGCGAAAAGGCCGTTAATGCCTTCCGGTCTGCGAGGAGTGGGCCGCTCTCAATGTGCCGCTGCTGTTCGACACGCGAGCGTCTTGAATCGCACTCGCCCGTTCTCCATCTGCTTCGTTGCGCCAGTACGTTCGCGGCCCTCTGGCGCCCTTCGCGTCGCCTTCATCAACAGGTTTGCCGCATGGCGTGCCGTAATCCGGCTTTGAGGGATTCCCTTCGCGTCCAGCGCGATCACCTGGTACAGTTCACGGTCAATCTCAACCTCGCGCTGGTAATCCTCGCCAGTGTCGAGCAGCAACTCCAGCAACTCTCGCTGTTGCTGCCTCTCCTCTCTCGTCACAGCCGGACTCCTAACTATTGAAGACAAAAGCGTGACTAACTTGTCCAGTTGAGTCAGTTGACGTTCAATCAGTCCGAATGCGGACAGCGCGAGTTTCTCGTATTGAAGTGCGTCAACAGGTGGGCGCGATGTGGTTCGTGAATGCTTGGCTGATTTACTCATGGCGCGATCTCCCTGAAACTTGACTGGATCGCCCGACAGTCGCTTGCGCGGTGGTGAGCGGGCACATTGATGGGTTTAGCAGACCGGTGCGTAGTACCAGAAACCGGCGAGCCGCGAGGCTCCCCCACCACGGCCCGCCCATCGAAGAAAGGCGTGCAAAGGCAGCCGCACATTTGCTTGCACAAACGCACGGGATACTACGCATAACAGGCTGCTATACCTGCTGTCGTGAAGCACACGACAAGAATGAGTTTAATCACATCGCTTCGCACGTGATCACCTGAATAGGCTAAAACGCGCGCACCACGTCGATTTCTGAAATTTCCTGGAGGAGTGCGCGAATAAAAGACTACAGCGCCCGAGAAGCGTCAGCACAGAAACGCACTGATTGTGAAATAGCGAGCCGCTGTTTGGGGCATGTGACGGTCATTCTCGTGCGCGAGATCATTCCATCGCGGCTATCAGCGTCACGACCCTTGAGCTTTTAAGGCTCGAACCGAACGATTCGATTGCATGCGACACCGTTGGCCCGAGGCCATTGCGTGGCATCGCCGAGGCGAAGCCGAGGGCTCCCACCGCGCACCGATAGAACCCTTGGTTTTGAACAGACCCTTCCGGCGAGCGCGCAGTGCGAGGCGGGAAGAATGACAGCCTTGTCACTCACGCCGAGTGTGCGAGAACACGAATTCCAGATGGACCACTACCGTGGCTGCGCGGGGGACCCGCTTAAGGGCTGGCGGTTCAAAGCGGCTTTCTTTGCCTACTTTCTTTGCCGCGGCAAAGAAAGTAGGTGCCGCCCCGCACAGGGGCAACGCGAATAGACCACAAACAAATCAAGAAAAGGCCAACCCCCAAAGAGCACACCCCAAAAAAAGGCCAGCCGCCGAGGCAAATGCCCTAACTACAGCATAGTCCTAACATGCCAAAGCTCAGGAAACAAAACCACATCGAGCATCTTGCGCAGATAAGTAGCCCCACTAGTCCCACCGGTGCCCTGCTTAAACCCAATAATCCGCTCAACGGTAGTGACATGCCTGAATCGCCACTGCCGAAACGCATCCTCGAGATCGACAAGCTCCTCAGCCATCTCATACAGTTCCCAATACTGCGAAGGATTCCGATAAACCTCCAGCCAGGCTGCTTCAACAGAAGCATCGTGCACAGTAGGCTGTGTCCAGTCCCTCTCAAGCCGGGAAGGCGAAATCGCAAACCCACGCCGCGCCAGCAACCGCACCACTTCATCATAAAAAGAAGGCGCCTCCAGCGAAGCTGTCACCTCAGCCAGCACATCAGCCCGATGCGCATGCGGCTTCAGCATCAGCTCATTCTTATTGCCGAGCAAAAACTCGATCTGCCGATACTGATACGACTGAAACCCGGAAGAACTCCCCAAATAAGGCCGCATCGCCGTGTACTCGGACGGCGTCATCGTCGCGAGAACACTCCATGCCTGCACGAGCTGCTCCATGATCCGCGACACACGCGCGAGCATCTTGAACGCGGGCGGCAACTCATCGCGATGCACGGCCTGCAACGCCGCGCGCAACTCATACAACGCGAGCTTCATCCACAACTCGCTCGTCTGATGCTGAATGATGAACAGCATCTCGTTATGATCCGGCGACAACGGATGCTGCGCATCGAGCACCGTCCCGAGCGACAGATAATCGCCGTAACTCATCGACTCCGAAAAATCGAGCTGCGCGTCGTGCCAGCCATCGCCCGACTTAGCGGCGGAAACGGCCGGGGCGGCCGAATGTGAAGCCACACTCCCATGCCCGAACGGACATCCCTGTGCCGGTTTCTCTTCCGGCAACCCCGGTGTTTGCATGTGATCGGTCATCGCGCGCTCCTCAGGTCACAGCGCCGCGTGCGGCAAATTCAGGCGCACGCCAGGTCTCTTGCGTCAGGACATCGCGCAAGGTTTCCACGGCGTCCCACACGTCGACAAAGCGCGTATACAGCGGCGTAAAACCAAACCGCAGCACATGCGGTTCGCGATAATCGCCGATCACCCCGCGTGCAATCAACGCCTGCATCACCTCATAACCATGCGGATGTTCGAAGCTCGCATGCGAGCCGCGCTGCGCATGCTCGCGTGGGGTCACGAGCTTCAGCGGAAACTCGCCGCAACGCGTTTCAACGAGTTCGATGAACAGATCGGTCAATGCCAGCGACTTCTGGCGGATCGTCTGCATGTCGGTCTGCAGGAACACGTCGAGTCCGCATTCGACGAGCGACATCGACACCATCGGCTGCGTGCCGCACAAAAAGCGGCCGATGCCCTCGTCGGGCTGATACGCCGGATCCATCTTGAACGGCGCGCGATGTCCCCACCAGCCGGACAGCGGTTGCGAAAATTCGTTTTGATGGCGCTTGGGCACCCAGACGAACGCGGGCGAACCGGGGCCACCGTTCAGATACTTGTACGTGCAGCCGACCGCGTAATCCGCGCCAACGCCGTTCAGATCGACCGGCACCGCACCCGCTGAATGCGCGAGGTCCCACAGCGCGAGCGCGCCTTTGTCGTGGATCAGTTGGGTGAGTGCGGCCATGTCGTGCATGTAGCCGGTGCGGTAGTTCACGTGCGTGATCATCGCAATCGCGGTGTCGTCGCCGATCGCGGCAGGCAATTCGGAAGGATCGTCGACCAGACGCAATTCGTAGCCTCGGTCGAGCTGTTCGATCAGCCCCTGCGCAATGTACAGGTCGGTCGGGAAATTCGAGCGCTCAGAAACGATCACGCGACGCTTCGGATCTCGCGCATTCGCCACCCGCACCGCGGCGGACAGCAGCTTGAACAGGTTGATCGAAATCGTATCGGTGACGACTACTTCGTCTTCCGCCGCGCCGATCAGCGGCGCGAGCTTGTTGCCGAGGCGGCGCGGCAGCGCGAACCAGCCCGCGGTGTTCCAGCTGCGAATCAGGCCTTCGCCCCATTCGGCGGCGATCACGGTCTGCGCGCGTTGCGCGGCGGCGGCCGGCGGCACGCCGAGGGAGTTGCCGTCGAGATAGATGGTCGTCGACGACAGCGCGAATTGGTCGCGCAACGCCGCCAGCGGGTCGGCACTATCGAGCGCCAATGCTTCTTCACGGTGGTTCATGGTGATTCCGTCAGTCAGATCAGAGGTAGTCAGTGAGACTCGGGCAGCGCGCGCAATATTGCGCGTACCGGGCTTGCGTCGAGCGTGGTCAGCTTGAGCGGCAGCGCGATCAGTTCGTAGTCGCCGGGGGCGACGTCGTCGAGCACGATGCCTTCGAGAATCGCCATGCGATGCTCGCGGATCCGGTGGTGAGCGTCCATCGTCTTCGACTCCTGCGGGTCGAGCGACGGCGTGTCGATGCCGATCAGCTTCACGCCGCGCGAAGCCAGCAGGTCGATCGTGTCCGGAGCGACCGCGCAGAACGCGCTGTCCCAAGCCGTAGTCGGCGCGTTTCTGTAAGTGCGCAGTAAGACTCGCGGCGGCAGGTCGTCGAGCGAGCCAGTCAGGTGTTGTGGCGTCACAACAGGCGCGGCGCCGATGCAATGAATCACGCGGCATCGGCCGAGGTACGCATCGAGCGGGACTTCGCCGATCGCGGCGCCTGCGGCGTCGTAGTGCAGCGGGGCGTCGGTGTGCGCGCCCGTGTGCGGCGACAGCGTCAGCCGCGCGACGTTGACGGGCGAGCCCGTCTCCATGCGCCACACGCGCTCGATACCCACCGGCGTGTCGCCCGGCCACACGGGCGTGGCGGTATCGACGGCGGGGGTGATGTCCCAGAGTGTTGGCATAGTCGCATCGGCGGTTTGTGTCTATCAGGGAATGATAGGTGGCTTGCCGCGAAATGTGATTGCGAAAAAATCTCCTTCTACGCCGTGTCTTGGAACATAATTTGATATAAATGGGAAAGGGAGACCGAATATGAACGCGATCTCGCTCGACGCCACCGATTGCCGTATCTTGACGGTGCTTCAGCAAGAAGGACGGATCAGCAATCTCGACCTCGCGGAGCGCATCTCGCTCTCGCCGTCAGCCTGCCTGCGACGCCTGCGGCTGCTCGAAGAGCAGGGCGTCATCGAACATTACCGCGCGTGTCTGAACCGCGAAGTGCTGGGTTTCGAACTGGAAGCGTTCGTGCAGGTGTCCATGCGCAACGACCAGGAGAACTGGCATGAGCGCTTTGCGGAAGCGGTGCGCGACTGGCCGGAAGTGGTCGGCGCGTTCGTGGTGACCGGCGAGACGCACTATCTGCTGCGAGTTCTCGCGCACAACCTCAAGCATTATTCGGATTTCGTGCTGCAGCGGCTCTATAAGGCGCCGGGCGTGATGGATATTCGTTCGAATATCGTGCTGCAGACTCTCAAGGAAGATTCGGGCGTGCCCGTCTCGTTAGTGAAGAAAAGCAGCGGGCACGGCGCCACGCATAACGATCGCTGAGTGCGAGGGCGGCCGCGCGGTCAAAGCGGCTCGAGTCCGTGAAACTGGCCGTTCTGAAAGACGAGCGGCGAGATCTCGGCGGCATTCTCATGCACGCCGCAGCGCTCCACTTCGCCGACGAAAATCACGTGGTCGCCTTCCTCGTAGCGGCTGCGGTTATGGCATTCGAACCAGGCGAGCGCGCCGTCCAGCACCGGCATGCCGGTGTCGCCTTCCGCATGCGACACGCCTTCGAAGCGGTCGCCCTTCACGGTCGCAAAGCGTTTGCACAGATCGAGCTGCGACGCGGCCAGCACGTTGACCACGTAGTGACTATTGGCGCGGAAGACGGGCATCGACGCCGAGCGCGTGGCGAGACTCCACAACACGAGCGGCGGATTGAGCGAAACCGAGTTGAACGAACTGGCCGTGATGCCGATCAATTGGCCGGACGCCGCGCGCGTTGTAATGACGGTGACACCGGTGGCGAATTGGCTGAGCGCCTGTTTAAAGGCGTTCTGGTCGAAGTTGGGCGGGCTGGCGCGCTTCATTGGGCGCAGGCCTCTGGCGCAAACCGGCTAAAGCCCGGGATGAAGCTGTCGCGCGCGCGGCCGAAAACAAATGATTCGAAAGTCATAGTGAAAATCGTCGATTTGTCCCAATTTTAACTGCAATCGCGGCGGATTGGCCGCGACCCCATCCGTTGTATGAAAAAACCGCTAAGCTGGAAAGCTCGTGGGTGGAACGAGTGTTGCGGCGAAGCGTGGACCGGCATCGGCCGATTGTGCGATTGTGAGTTCAAGGAGCGGGCAGCATGAGTCAGACAGGCGAAGTCGCCACTCTTGGCGGCGGTTGTTTCTGGTGCCTCGAAGCGGTGTACCTGGGCGTCGACGGCGTGAACGCGGTGGAGTCGGGCTATGCGGGCGGCCAGACCCTGCAACCGACGTATGAGCAGGTATGCGACGGCGAGACGGGCCACGCCGAAGTCGTGAAGGTCGACTTCGATCCGGCCAAAATCAGTTACCGCGAGATTATCGACATCTTCTTCGCGATCCATGATCCGACGCAGTTGAATCGGCAAGGCAACGACGTCGGCACGCAATACCGCTCGGTGATCTTCACGCACTCCGAAGCGCAACGGGAAATCGCGCTGCAGGCGATCCGCGAGATTGGCGAACAGCAGATTTACGACGGGCAGATCGTCACCCAGGTGCTGCCGCTCGACGGCAACTACTGGCCTGCCGAGGCCTATCACCAGAACTATTTCGCGCACCACCCGAATCAAGGGTATTGCTCGTTCGTGGTGGCGCCGAAAGTGGCGAAGTTTCGTCAGAAGTTTGCTCACCGGGTCAGGGTGGGTTAACGAGCTGAGCCGCCGGTCACACGCTGCTTGTTAAGTTTCCGCGTGTGGCGGGCAGTCGTTTTCGTTGGGCGGCGCGGACGCATTGTCGTGCGAAGGTTCATGCTCGTGTTCATGAGCCAGCCGCGCATACGCCTCGATAATGGCCCGCGCCAACTCCAGACAGCTCAGCGGCGCCGAGCCTTCCGCCTTGTTGTTGATCGCGATTACCACCGGCTGGCCGGCGAGCGCATAGCGCGCGGCCAGTTCGGCGAGTGACGCGCGGGTTGCGGGATCCGGGTCGACCAACTGGTTGAACGGCTCGTACTTGGCCTTCGCCTGTTCGTATTTGAAGCCACCGTGCAGACTCCAGCGCACGATCAGCGGTCCGGCCGGTTCGCCGTCCAGCAGTGCGAGCGCTGCAGCCTGGCGCAGTGGATCGGGCATACGCGCGTGAATGCCCACGCAATAGCGCACGCCCGCGGTCTTGAGCGTACGGATGAAACGCGGCGTGAGCAGGCTCGCGTCACGGATCTCGATTGCGTAGCAGGTGCCTTCCGGCAGCTTCGGCAAGGCTGTCAGGAATTCGGCCAGCCGTTCGATGAACGCCGCCGGCTGCGCCAGCATCTGGTCCGGCAGTGGCGAAAGCTGAAACACCAGTGCGCCGGCCTTGGCGCCGAGGCCTTCGAGACAAGGCGTGACGAAGTCGTCGATCGCCATTTGCGCGTTCAGAAAACACGGGTTCATCGAGACCGGCTCGCCGCGTTCGGCGCGCACCGTGGCGTCGGTGATCGTCATCGGCGCTTTGACGATAAAGCGGAAGTGCTCGGGCACCTGCTGCGCGTAGCGCAAATATTCGGTGACCGTGAGCGCCTGATAAAACGACCGGTCGATGCTGACCGTTTTCAGCAGCGGATGCGCGCCGTAGGCCGTGAGACCCTCGCGGGAGAGCTTGCTGTTGCTGTATTCGTCGCCGTAGACGATGCCGTTCCAGCCCGGAAACGACCACGTGGACGTGCCGAGGTGGATCTGCGCAGGTAGCTGGGCCGCGAGCGCGAGCAACTCGGGCGAGGGTGGGGCGGCGAGGATTTCGCGGGTGCGGCGCTTTTTCGGGGCGTCGGTAGGGACGTTCGCGGTGTCGGCTTCAGGCGGGGCGTCGCCTTCGTCCGGCTGCGATACGGCGGCGGCCCCGGCACTCCCGCGCGGCTGCTTGACTCGTGCATCGGCCTTCTGCGGCGGCTCCACCGGCATTCCGAACAGATCGAACTGCACGGCTTCGCCTGCGGCGCCCGATTCGCCTTCAACCGGCTGTTCAACTTCGCTTGTCCCGCTCTGGTCCATCGGTGTTCGACCTGCTGTTCAAAGGTTGCGCCGCGTCGCCCGCTCATGCACGGCGCCGTGG
>NZ_JARESX010000141.1:0-6935 GCF_046026435.1 Paraburkholderia sp. RL17-381-BIF-C
GAGCGCAACAGATCCGGAACGCCTTCGCGGATGGATAGGGGTTCAAACTGCTCTGAAACGGCATGATCTTTCCGGTTTATATAACCTAGACGCTTATGATAGGAATTCGCGCTTTTAGGCACAGTTCCGGGTTGTATACAGTTCAGCAATCTTCGGAAGTGGCTACGGCCGACCGATGCCGGTTTGCTAGGAACAGCACCTAATGAAGGTTCGCATAATAAGAGCAGGCTTTTCCGATCGGCCATGGTGGCCGAAAGGGGAAGCTGATGTCCACGCCATCGACGCCGACCTGGCAACAAAGGAGCGAGCCCTTGAGAAGCTCGCGCCCACGGACGCAACTTCACTTAGGTTCAAGCCCACCGACAGCGTGCTTGCCTTCCTGCAACAGCTCTGATTATCTACAGTTGGTCCGCCGGCAATCCAGAAACATCGGATCGTCAGCGGACAAACTGTGTACAACCCGGAACTGTGCCTAAAAGCGTCTATGCCCTGCAGCGCATAAACGCTTATCTTGGCTCAACCTCAAATGGAGCAACGTCCCGCGCAACAGCAGGGATTTTACGGGTAAGCGCGAACGTCAAGCAAAAACAGTCTCCCGGATTCCCAGGGCGCTGCACTCTAGCAAGCTGATGCTCCCGTTCACAAGCATTTTATTCGACGTGCCAAACAGCCGCGCTAACGCTCACCCAGGGCGCCGAATCTGCAACGGCGAACCTTGATGAAAACCTTAGGGAAGATACCGACGACACCGGCGAATCACGATAGGAAAATGTATTCCTAGGAATGCCGTCGTGACTGAGCCTTAGGAAATGCTTAAGGATCTCGAAAAACTCAAAAGATATACTTCTCAAGCGCGCTAGATCCAGGCCGTTAGATAGAACGCAGTACACACGTTTTTCTCTCGGGAGATTTAGATGTCCATTCAGGCAATCGGTCAAGGCACCGCACAAACAGATCCTTCGTCCACCGCATCGACTTCGAGTTCAGCGTCGACGGCGCGGGCATCGAGCACGACCGCTTCGTCGGCTACGGGGTCAAGCACCAGCACGTCGACGTCGTCGTACACGGTCAACATCAGCAGCGCCGCGCGCGCATTGATGGCTGAAGCAAGCGAGACGTCGGTTCAAACCGCGCAGGAAGCAGGAAAAGGCGATCAGCAGGCGCAACGCCTGCTCGCCAAGGAGGTGGCTGCCAAAGCGGGCTAACGCGCCCGAGGAGGGCACTTCGACGAATTCGATCGAACTCGAAAATCCGCTTCGACGTCTCGACATCCGATCACCGCGGCGTAGCCGATCTCTGCTTTCGCTCACTGCAATATTCAAGGCGAAAAAAAGATCTCGAGGAAACCGATTTCCGGTCTGGTGGACACAATGCTCGCGCGAAACGTACCACCAGGAAATCGATCGAGAATTCGAACGAGTGGGTCCCGGCCGCAAGCAGATGTTGCCGCGGCCGCCAGGGGCACATCGCCACTACAAGTTTGAACTCATCGACGGTTCGCTCAGCCCGAAATTCGTAGATTACGCATGTCTTGCATCGGTAACTGACGATCAGTGACTACGTCAACCAGGCATCGTTGATGCCAGTGTGGATATCTGTAAGGAGCAGCCCGGTTCTCCCTTGCTTACTCTCACGCGACGACAGCGAATCGACAGGTCCGACGACCGGCTGAAGCATAGCAACGGTTTCCTGAGAAGTGCGGGGGTAACCCGCCAGGCTACGCGAGAGGTTCATAGAGATCGTAGAAAAGCTGATTGCTGATGCGATGAACTGAGCCGTCGGATGAAGTGATCACCCAGTCGCCAGGATGCACGTCGCTCCATCCTTCGGCCGTAGCGATGGACCGTGCGCCGTTGCGTTGTTCTACGGCCGCGTGATCTCCCGGTGAAAACCACTGCGTGGCCTCAACAAGCCAGTCACGTTTCCGGAATTTCAAATCGACCTCCGATAGTCGCGTGGAGCCGCCCCGCATAGGGAAGTGCTGGCGGTGGAGAACGGAAACGCAAGAGAGCATGGCGCTGACTGCTCTCTTGTTGTGGTTCCGCTGCCTCAACAACGAGGCGAGCGACGAGGTAGCTGAATCGAAGTCGCTGTTTGTCATGTCTGCGGATATCGCATCGGCGAGACTTAAGGAGATCTCACCGGCGCCAGGAACGCGCTTTCACGCACCCGTTGGCTAGCCATGCTGAGGGCTCCATTGGCCACTATCAACCGGGATCGCCTGGCGCGCCTTCTGAGTTGCAAATCGAAACGGTTCGTCCGGTCGATCCGACCCGGACGGATTGACGCCGCCGTCACAGGCAACAAAGTCCCGGCGCTCCTGTAAGAGGATCTGGGAACTCACGTCGACACTCCCTCAGGATCAGCGTCCAACTCAGCTACAACATGCGTCGGAGCAGATTGTCTCTAAATCCGACCTGATGCACAAACACCGCAAAAACGTGCAGACCAATAAGGATCGAAAGAACGATGGCGCTTGTGCTGTGCCATTCCCCGAGGGCGGCTGCCGTTGAATTAGCCGTCGCGAAGCGAGTCTGACGATCCAGCCACGACCGTCTGCATTTAGCCAGCGGATCGGTTTCTGTCAGCAGACGACTGCGCCCGCTCGGCACATGCGCTGACGCGCCCAACAAAGCGGCAGGCTAGGCGGAAAGGGATAGCCGGCTCCGAAGCCGTGACCGCACGGCCAGGCTAATTGACCACCGGGTCCCAGCGGCAGGGCTGCCAGCGCCGAATCACGGTTAAGCAATCGTTAAGCTGCCGTCCTGATAATAATCGCCCAGCCAGTGCTTGCGGCACCGTCCGTGCTTCACCAGAGAAGTGAACTTTCGCGACTCGCGTGGCATATGCGATGTATTCATCAGATAACGCGAGCCGTGGCACTAATTCGAGTTCTACGGACGCGGTAATGGACCATCTGACTTCAATGCGCACCTTCATGAAGGTGGCGGAGTGTCTTAATTTTGCCGCGGCGGCGAGGCACCTCGACGTTTCGAATGCGGTCGTCACCCGGCAGGTGGCCATGCTCGAATCGCACCTTAATGCAAAGCTGCTAAACAGGACGACGCGCAGCGTGTCGCTCACCGCTGCCGGTCGCGCCTATCTGCAAGGATGCGTCGAATGGCTCAACGAACTGGAGTCGATGGAAAAGGGCATCCTGTCTGCCGCCGATGAATGTGCCGATGCGTTGAAAATTGCGTGTGCAGCGTCGTTTGCCGAAGGCGACCTGGCGGACTTGCTGACTGAGTTTCACCTCGCCGAACCGCAGATCCGGTTCGATCTCAGCGTCTTTGAATCTATGCAACGCGTTACCCTCGTCGATTTCGATGTTTGCTTCAGCGTCGAAAGCCAACTCCGCGATTCCGCGATGATATGCCGAAGCCTCGCAGTAACAAGGGACGTCATTGTCGCATCACCGCGCTATGTGAAACAATGTGGTATCCCTGAGCGTCCCGACGATCTTACACATCACAGTGTCCTGGTCGCAGGCGAGATACCGGCTCGTTTCTGGGAGTTTGACGATGCCCACGGCGTCAACCGTGCGTTATTCAGGCCCGTCCTTCGGGCCGGAAGCGTTCTGGCCGTCAAGCGCGCCGCACTTGCCGGGCTCGGGATCGCGCGCCTGGCGGAGTCGCTGGTGCGGACAGAACTGAATGACCGGACTCTTGTTCCGGTGCTAGGCCAGTTTCCGCTGAAAGGAAATGAACGGGCAATATGGATGCTTTATCCGGCGCATCGCCATATACCGAGAACCTTGCAGAGCTTCACCGATTTTGTGGTGTCACGCTCGCGTCGCTACTGAGGCACGAACATTTCCCCGGCCATCTGCCGGAAGAATGCTCGTGGCAAGCGTGACCACCCGCCAGCTCTAGCGTGCTTTGGCAACTACAGCCATGACGGGCGCCCCGGATGAGGGGGTTGCGCGTCTTCATGCGTGGCGCTGTCTTGTGCCGTCGTGGTACAGGCAGGCAGGAAAGCGACCAAGGTGGTTAACACTAAAGCCGCCATAATATTTTTCATGATCGCCGCCCGTCGTTCCGTTACCACAATTCTCGCTGCGCGACCTTAAGCGATCCTTAACCAATGTCGTCGTATCACTGGTCTTCTGGCGAAACCCCTCCTCGACCAGGCTGCATCCCGATCTCCAGATTTTATATCGTTCGGCGCATCGCCAGGTCCAGGGCGGATCCTCAGTCCTGAGCGGCATCAGCGGTCCCCAAGCGACACGCATCGGGTCGAGCATTTGCGCTGCACACGGTCGTGATGATTTAGCAACGCCCAGGGGAAACAGTCTGGCGCGAACATAGACGTCGCAGTATCGGCGTGTAAGGATCACACCCGCTGTATTGATAACAATTCAGTCAATAGTACTAACGCAGAAACAAACACAAGCTGTCTGAAAAAAAGTTGTCTACTCGAACAACATTTCTGGAGATCTTTTATGAAGAAAAGTCTGATCGCGCTGGCTACGTCAGCCACATTTGCAGTGCCTGTGTTCGCTCAGAGCAGCGTCACGCTGTATGGGGTGGTCGACGAAGGTTTCAACTACACCAACAATGTCGGCGGCAAGCACGACTATGAACTGCAAAGCGGCTATGCTCAGGGAAGTCGCTGGGGACTCAAAGGAGCCGAAGATCTCGGCGGCGGCACGAAGGCGATATTCCAGCTTGAGAATGGTTTTAACCTGAACAACGGTCGTCTGGGTCAGGGTGGCCTGTTATTCGGACGTCAGGCATATGTGGGCGTCTCGAATGCCACGTTCGGTACAATCACGCTCGGTCGTCAATACGACTCCGTCGTCGACTATCTTGCGCAGACAACAGCCAACGGAAACTGGGCCGGCTATCTGTTTTCGCACCCGTTCGACAACGACAACACGGATAACTCTTTCCGGGTGAACAATACGGTCAAATATGCGAGTCCGGATTTCGCCGGATTGCAATTTGGCGGCACATACAGCTTCAGCAACGCCACCGGCTTCGCTAACAATCGACAGTTCAGCCTGGGCGCGCAATACGCCAATGGCGGTCTGCTGGTCGCGGCGGCTTACCTGAATGCTGACAATCCTGGCCAGTCGTCCGGTGGTGCCATTACGTCGACCGATGCGAATTTCGTGGCGGAACGTCTGCGCATTTTCGGTGGCGGCATCAACTACACGTTTGGCCCCGCGACCGTAGGCTTCGTCTACACGAACACTAACATCAAGAACCCGTCCGCGAACGCCGGGTATCTGTCCAGCACCGAAACGATCCAGCCCGTCACGGGTCCGTTGGCGGGCGGGAAGCTCAACACGCTCAAGTATCAGAATTTCGAACTCAATGGCAAGTATCAGATCACGCCGGCATTCTTTGTCGGCGCGCAATATGTGTACACGCTTGAGAATTACGACGCGACAACGGGCAGCGTAAAACCGAAAATTCATAGCGTCGGATTGATGGCGGACTACAACCTTTCGAAACGCACGGATATTTACGTTCAGGGGGCCTACCAGAAAGTTGCAGGAAGCCAGACGGGGTCATCGCTCGACCAGGCTTATGTACCGGGCGCAGCCGACCTATCGTCAAATTCGAAGCAACTTGTCGTGCGCGCGGCAATTCGCCATAAGTTCTGAAGCGTGATGCCAAGGCGACGCGTACGCATTGCCTTAGCATCGCTGGAGGTAAAAGCAGCGCCCGCACTTTATCCTGCGGGCGCGCTCCACTGGTCTGCCATCCAATTTCGGGTGCCCCCATCAACGTTGATTGTCCAGTTCAATGAAACGAACCAAAAAGGCACAGCTTGCCGCATCAGCAAGCCGGATAGGAGCCGATGTGTCGCGGGGTTCAAGGCTCTCTCCCCCATCGCGGTTCTCACAAATGGCATTTGAAAAAATGTGCCCCGAAGGGATGGAACGAATAATTCGGCAACGCCTGTCCCCGATTTGGTGGCATCGATCATCCTGCGATTGACCCACCTCAATTCAGCGTCTGTTAAGGAGCCCCGTCAGAAAATGAGTTTTAACGCGGATTGCCGCGCCTCGTGGGAGAACTCATCATGCGTATATTTTTCAGAATCGCGTTTGCCGGCGTCCTAGCCGCTGCCGCCGTTGGAAACGCCTTTGGTACATCCAGCGTCTCGTATGTGACGACCGTTCGCCTGCACGATGGAAAACAGGTCGTTTGTGCTGTCAATGAACCCCAGTCGATGCAAGCGGGCGACCGCAACCAGACGCTGACCACGGGGGAACTTAGCGAAGCACAAATTGATGCAACGGCTAGATTGCGCCGTCATCCAGGCAACAAGAATCACTACCCGTCCGCCTCCACAGCCCCGCACGTTGACTGCTCCTAGGCAATCGCAGGGATTGGCGGGCAGGTCTCCAAGCAAAAGGAGCGGGTCCATTCTATGGCCGGACGCGCGTGACCTCCGCATCGCGATGGCCCTCGACGCGTCGAGAAAGTGAGAGCCTATGCGCCAAGGTCATCATTAGACGGTATCGAGCTCACTGGCGTTGCACTGACGCATTGAACGCGCCCATTGAGATTGAGCGCGCCGCGCGTCCTGAGTCGTCCGCGACGGTTATAGTAGAAAACAATGAAAGGCCATCGCGAAAGCCATGAACGGCAGCGAAAAGCACGGCGGACCGACGATGTGAACGTGTTGCGCGTTGCCCTTCAGCCGCTCAATGTGACACTCCGCGGAGAACTGCAGGATGAGAATCCTGATCATTGAAGACGATGCAGCGATCGCCGCCAATCTGTACGATTTTCTGGAGAACGCCGGCTATGAACCCGACCTCGCGCGGGACGGAGCGCAGGGACTCCACCTCGCTGTAACACAACGGTGGGACGCAATTCTGCTCGACCTGTCGCTACCGGCAGTGGACGGCCTGACGATCTGCCGAAAGCTTCGCAAGGAGGTACTTCTCGACGCGCCGATTCTGATATTGACCGCGA
>NZ_JARESX010000142.1:0-6275 GCF_046026435.1 Paraburkholderia sp. RL17-381-BIF-C
TTTGAATTCGCTTCCGGTGACTTTAACTGCGCTGCACCGACACCGACCGTTCAGCCTCAACTCGACGGCGTGTCGTGAGCGTGAGCATTCTTTCTGAGGGCCACTGCGAGCGTTTCCTCGTCCACGATCGATGAGGTAACCGGGCTTGCGATTCCTCACCACGCGTGCACCTCAGCGGAACCTCGGATCGAGGTCTATTTTTTACGCAGACGTTCACTCACGAGGCGAGCAATGGCCGCCGGCGCCTGCTCCGGTATGGCGAAAACCGAGCTGATGTTGATCTCGCAGAGGACGTAAGTATCGCCCGATTCGGTGCGCGGCCCATACAGAAAGTCGGCATCCCAGATAATCGGCAGCGAAGCGCTATCGATGTTCAGGAGTTCCATCATTTGCGGCGTCCATTCGAGTTCCATTTTCGCTCTGAGGGCCTGGAACGGTTCGGCCGAGGCAGGGTACATGATACGTGGCCCGGGCTGCGCAGCGTCGGAGTCGGGGCCTTCCGGCGGCGGCGGTATCAGTGCCTTGATCAACTGGTGTCCAAACCCGACAACCCTGTCGGTTCCCATGTAGCAGCGAATCATGCCGTCGGGCAGGCGGGACTGAAAGGGTTGGTCAACAATGCAGCCATCGGGCGTGAGGTATGCCTCGCAGCGCGCCATGAAATCGTGAAGCGTCGTCTCTTCAGGCATGCTTCCTCGGAGTGCGTGCAGAACTCGAACCACTACGGTGTCGCTGCCCATCGGCGAGATTTGCTCGACTTTCCAGACCCCTTGACCTCCATTGCCCCTGTTTTGTTTGAGCACGCGCGGTCCTGCCGATTGCAGCCGGAACGGGAACTCGGACTGAAACGCGGATTTGCCTGGATATAGATGGGTATCCGTTCCCCAGCCGAGATGCTTGGTGCGATGTAGAACTTCCTTGACGCCCATCTTCAGGATAACGTCAGGGTGGGCGCTGACCCAGGGTCCGCGCGACGCCACCTCTCGCAACATCGCATCGAGAACGACTCGAGTCTGTCCGTCGTGAATCGGATCGACCCATACCAGTACTCCATCGACATTCAGGAGTTGCTCACGCACTTCGTCTACCATCTCATCGGAATAGACTGCGGGTTCCGCCTGGATGCCGATCGCCGTCAGTTCTTCGAAGATGCGATAAAAGCGATTATTCCCCGGTGTCGCACTTTTACGCGTCTCAAGATCGCCGCGCCACAATACGGCCACCTTGCCCGTTTCAGTTTGACTCATCTCATCCTCCAGCGACTCGGCCAACTGACGAAGTGTTTAACCGCCCCGAGTGGGCCACGACTGCCTCAGCCTTGCGGTGCCATGATGCGCAACGTCGCCTGTCCCTGAACATCCTTGAGCGGGAAGTAGGCACGATGCGTCGACTCATCCACCGCGACGACATGCGCGTTAGGGCCGACGCGGCCGTCGCCGATCTTCGACACGTTTCCGGCGTCGGCTTTGAACAGCGACACGATGCCGGCTTCGCCCGCGACGTAGAGCAGATGCAGTTGTGAGTCGAAGGCCAGGACGTCCGGATCTTGACCAACGCCGAAGGACGACGTGACTCGCATCGTGCGCATGTCGAGCACAAGCAGCTTGTTATTGCCTTCACACGCGATAAAAGCCAGCCGTTGTTGGGGTTCTATCAGTAACCCGTGATTGCCCTGCGCGCCTGCCAGATCGATCCGTGTGATGATCCGGTCCGTGGCGGGATCGATTTCGAGTAGTTGGCGCCGGGATTGCACATTCACAAAGATATGTCGGGAAACCGGATCGTATTGGGTATTGCCGACTTCACCGCCGAGCGGGATCGTTGCAAACCGCGTGTTAGAGCGAATGTCGATCACCGTCTCGGTGTCGCCCGTTTCGTCGGATACATAGAGCTTGTGCGCATCGGGCGCGTAGGCCATGCCGTCCGGGTAGCTGCCACCCGGCACGCGAGCGACGATCTTTAGTGTGGCTTCATCGATCGCGACAATCTCATTTGAACCGGTGGCCGACGCATACACGCGTGACAGTGCTGGAATCGCTAAAACACCATGCACTGAGGCCACGTTTGGAATCCGAGCGATCACACGCGCTGCACGCGTGTCGAACACGACCACCTCGCCGTCGCCCAGATGGGCAATGAATAGCAGGTGGCGCTCCTGGTCAAGGCTTGCGTAGTCGAGACGGGTCGGCTGTCCGCCAAGCGGCACGTCGGAGAGATGTTTTAACGGCAGGCTGCCCGTTTTAAGACCGTCGTCCGCCCCTGATGCAGAGAACACCGCGCCTCCCAGCGCGGCAGCGATAGCGCACGCGGCAGCAAGCAGCCAACGAGCTTCAGGCCGATTCCAAAGTGCGTTCATGATGCGAGTTTTCATCCGTGTGTCCTGTTGCATCAAACGTGTCTGTGCATTTCAACGACTGGAATCGGACTTCCCGGCTCCGCTGGATTTCCTTGAAACCCGGTGATCAACCGACCATGAGCCGCTGCTGGCGCCCAGCAACTCGCTAAGGAGCAGCACTATGCCGAAATACATTGCGCCATAGCCCCAGTC
This sequence comes from Paraburkholderia sp. RL17-381-BIF-C, assembly GCF_046026435.1. Taxonomy (NCBI): domain Bacteria; kingdom Pseudomonadati; phylum Pseudomonadota; class Betaproteobacteria; order Burkholderiales; family Burkholderiaceae; genus Paraburkholderia; species Paraburkholderia sp. RL17-381-BIF-C. Next base: position 2,549 of record NZ_JARESX010000142.1, read on the forward strand.
GCCGTGAGGCACGATGACGCTGCTCACCGCATCCCGCAGCGAGGTCAATGAGTTCGCGGAATTGGCGACTGCCCGCACGGCGAAGATGGCGACGATCGGATACCCCGCCAGCCTTGTTCCCAGTCCGGCAATGAAACTCAATCCCGCGAGAATCTCGATCGCGCGAAGGATCGTGCCGATGGCAACGGTGCCGAATGACAACGAGCTTGCCCGTCGCGGGATGGTAACCAACGACATCCCAGCCGGAGGCTTCTACAGCAGTCGTCGCGGCAACCAGTTGTGCCTTGAACTTCCCATAGGAACCGGAATTCCTGTCTATGATCTTTGCCAGGTTGCCCTTCGGCTCACCACCTTTCCCCGAGATGCTGGTCCAGTAAATTGTGTGCAGCCCCGGCTCTTCTGCGGCGCGTACGGTTTGTGCCTGGGTCAGCATGATTCCCGCGTCGAGCGCAGCGGAGTCTTGCAGGAAGGTACGCCGTGTTGCCATGATGACGACTCTTGTAGGATGCGCGCACGCGGCTGCCTTCAGAAGGCGTGCTAATGGATAAGCGGATAGACAGCCAGACCAACCAGGGCGGCCGCAACGACAATGACCGGCTCCTGCAGCTTCCTGAAACGCCAGAGCAGCAAGAGCGTCACAAGAGCAAGCACAACAGTCGGCCAGTCGACGATCGAGCGCCGCGCGATGACAATGACTGAGCCCGTGATCGCGCCCACGGCCGCCGCCGTAATGCCGTCGACGAACGCCTTGACGGCCGGTAACTTGCCGTACTTTTTGAAGTACGGCGCGGGCAGCACCGTGAACAGATAGCAAGGCAGGAAAGTCCCGAGTGCGGCGATGCAGGCGCCCGGGAATCCGGCGACGAGATAACCGATGAAGCCAACCGTAATCACGACTGGCCCCGGCGTGATCATCGCGACGGCCACCGCATCGACAAACTGTTTGTCGTTGAGCCAGTGGTGTTCGGTCACGACACCGCCGTAGAGGAAGGGTACGATTGCGAGTCCCGAGCCGAACACGAACGCGCCGGCCTTGGCGAAGAACAGACCGATCTGACCGAGCAGCGGCAGGTCAAGACCACTCAGGACACCGCTCGCACCCGGCGCCTGCGTTACGGCAAGCGCGTTCAATCCGCCCTTGCCAAGCCATTGCGGGGGAGCACGCCGGAACCAGTTGAGCAGCCCGCCTCCGATGAACAGCCATGCGATCTCGGATTCAGTGACCACGGTGACGACAGCGAGCGTCAGGAATATCGCCCACAGCAGTCTGTCTTTGCCGATGGTCTTCCTGGTCAGCCTGTACGCGCTCATCGCGATGATTCCGACCACCGCGGCGCCTACGCCATAGAAGACAGCCTGCATCCAGGAGAGTCCGCCAAACTGCGCGTAGGCCCAGCCAAGCGCTACAACCATCAGGAACGACGGCAGGACGAACGCGATACCGGCCACGCTTGCGCCGACGACGCGGTAATGCACGTAGCCGAGGTAGATGCCAAGTTGTGCGGCGAGAGGCCCTGGCATCATTTGAGCCAGCGCCAGCCCCTCCTTGTAGTCCTGTTCGCTGATCCAGCCCCGGCGCTCGACGAGGTCGCGGTGCATATAGCCGACCAGCGCCACCGGACCGCCAAAACCGAAGGTGCCGAGCCGCAGCATGTAAAGGACCATCTGGCCGAGCGTGTAGCCGGGCGCGGGCGCTGTCGTGGTGTTCATCAACGGCCCCCAGCGCTGCTAATTCTCTTGCTCGTTGCGAAGTGCGCGTAGATCGAATCCAGTACGTGCCCCATCTCGTCGAGCAGTCGGTCGTCGTCCAACGCGCGCTGCCGTGCGCCGGCCATCACCGCTTCGAAGCCGATCGCCTCGGGCACCGCTGCGCCGCCGACATCCAATGCGTGCACCATCTCACCGAGCCGCAGCAGCGCGGGGTCGTCGTCGAGACCAAAACTCACGAGCAGCACCTCAAACGTCACGCGCTCACCCACGTGCGTAAAGGCGGCGCCGTCGAAGTCGAAGCCGAGCGCGTCCGTCGGGCAGCCCTCCGGCGACACGAGCCACAGGAAGCGCGCCTGAGGATCGATGAAGCGACGGATCAGCCATGCGCTCGCGACGCGGTCGACCCATAGCCGTTGCCGGGTTGCCCACGTGCGGGCCTGATACTCGTCGCGCCGTAATGGCTGGATGGCCCGCTCGGCCGCATGCGGTTCACCCGGCGACAGGACTGTATCCGCGAGCGCTACGAAGTCTTCCCAGGCGATTTCAGCGTCGGTCGACGCGGCGCCCGGGAAGTAGTCGATCGTCCGGATCGCGTCATAGTCCTTGCGCAGGCGACGTAGAAGGCGGGTGACCTCCGCTGGTGCCTGGCCTCCCAGCGTTTTCCGCGCGGCTCCCAGTGACGCGACAAACATACCGTAATCGTCGTTCCGATCGAACAGTGCGCGGAAGTCCACTTCCTGCGACGGGTGCAGGCTTTGTGCCCGCAGCAGATGGGCGGTGCCGCCGGCTTCGTCGATGCTGCCGGCGAGCTCGCGCAGCATGTCTTCGCGCTCTGCGGTATGCGGCAGCAGGTAGATGCCGTCGCGCAGGACGGCGCACCCCTTCGCTTTCAGCGCCCGCCACGCCCGCATGCGCGCGGTGGCGTTCTCGGTGGGAAAGGTCAGGACCAGTACGGCCCAGGTGGTCAAGGTGGTCATGTAAAGTAAACTACGCGCATGTAGCGTCCTTTACAAATTTTTTTATTTTGACTTCGGCGGAGCCGTATTGGCCCGCTATGGAATTGAATTCTGACGTCAGGCGCACGAAACAAGAACTCCCTCGCGGCCTCAGTGGATGTGGCGGTGATGAATATCGGGGAAATGCGCGTGCGTATGGGTAACAGGCGTGTGTCGGTGGAAATCGAAGAGCCGGGCAATGTCTCCCTGACTGACAGCGCCTCCCGTCATCGACCGTTCCGCCTCAACGACGGCGTGTTGTGAGTGTGAGCATTCTTTCCGTGGTCCATAGCGACCGTTTCCTTGTTCACGATCGATGAGGTGATCGGCCTTTCGGTTCCTCACCAGGCGTGCTCAACTTTTCTCTTCGCAAGACAAGTGGCATCAGGCGCCTTTGTCTACCAAAATTCCGAACAGAGCGTGAACGAGGGGAATGACGTGGGACGGGTCACCAGGATTCCTTTTATCGCGGCGCTAATCGTATTGACAGCTTGCCTCGTAGTTGGGACGCGGACATTCGTATGGCACGGCATCGATTACGAATTTGCTCCGAAATGGATAAACCTTCAGCACTGAGCACCTTTTTTCGACGGTTGGCCAGCTTGCGGCGGTATTGGTTGCTGCGTTTGCCAGCCTGTCAGGAATTTCCGAGTCAATTGACGCTGAATGGCAACGCCAGCATTGTCTTGGTCGCACTCGCCGCGGTTCCAGTCATTGCGGGCGGCGTCCAGCGATACACCACGATGCTTGAGTCGTTATAGTTGTCCTTCGTGATCTCATATTCGCCGGTCGACCGTCGATACGCCCGAAGTCCGTACATCGAATCCACGTCGTTACCCACGTCGACCATGTTCGGATTGCTATTCGCGAGCGTGATATCGAGCTTACCGGTCGTGAGGTTAAAAGCATCGACATTCGGGACGGTGTGAACGTAGCCGACAAACAGATAATTACCGGCGGCCACAATTGATTTTGGATTTGCGCCGGTAATGTTGATGACCGGGTTCGGCGTGGTCCTGTTT
>NZ_JARESX010000143.1:0-6246 GCF_046026435.1 Paraburkholderia sp. RL17-381-BIF-C
GACGCCGTGCTCGCGAAAATCAGGCGCCGCTCCCTCCAACCGTCTTCATACTCTTCCACTGACCTTGCTGAACCTGAAACAGCGTGTACGGCGGCTTGATCAGATCGCCGTAAGGGTCGAACGTGATCTGTCCCGTCACGCCCGTGACGCTGACCTTGGACAGACTATCGACGATCTTCGCGCGGTCCAGTGAATTCGCCGTGTGGATCGCCTTGAGCATCGCGAGCGCCGCGTCGTACGCGAACGGCGCATACAGTTCCACGTCCTGATTGAAGCGCGCCTTGTAGCGCTTGCCGAACTCCACGGCCGCCGGCAGCTTGTCGAGCGCGGGGCCCGGCTCCAGATCCTGCGTGCCGTCGCCCGCCGTACCCGCGATCTGCAGGAACGCATTGCTCTTCAACGCGCCCGCGCCGAACAGTTGAGCCGTCATGCCGAGGGAGCGCATCTGTTTGATCAGCATCGCCCCCTGTTCATCCAGGCCGCCGAAGAAAATCAGATCGACATTCTTACTCTTCAGCGTCGTAAGGACGGCGCGGAAATCGACCGCCTTGTCGTTGGTGAACTCGCGATCGACGATGTTGCCATTCGCTTCTTTCGCGCCTTTTTCGAACGCATCCGCCAGTCCTTGTCCGAACGCCGTGCGGTCGTCGATGATACCGATGCGCTTCGCCTTCATCTGCTCGACCACGAAGTGCCCCGCCACCACGCCGCCGATACCGTCGTGGCCCATCGTGCGAAACACGTTCTTGTAGCCCTGTTTAGTCAATTGCGGATTGGTCGAACCGGGCGTAATCATCGCGACGTTCGCCTGGTGATAAACCGTCGAGGCCGGAATGCTGCAACCCGAGTTGTAATGACCGATCACGCCGACCACGCCGTCGTCGACCAGCTTCTGTGCCACCTGAATCGCCACGCGCGGATCGGCCTGGTCGTCCTGCACGTCGAGCACAAATTTCACCGGCTTACCATCGACAGTGGGATGCCGCGCGTTTTCTTCATCGAGCGCCAGTTGCGCGCCGTACTGCAGGTCTTTCCCCACGCGTGCAACGGGACCCGTCAACGGTCCGACAAAGCCGATCCTGACGACTTCAGGGTCGGCTGCCCACGCGAACGGTGCGTGCGCACCGATCAGACAAACGGTAAAACTCAACAGCCAATTGCGGCGATTCATGATGCGCTCCTTGCGAGTTGTCACGTCGCGCGTTATGTCGAATGAGCGGCTCGATGCGCGACGCGTCGAAACCGTCCTACGTAGAGGTGGATGAAACTGAAACCTGGTGCCACGATGTTCGCCGTTATGCCTTTCGCCCCGCGCGGAAACGCGTCGCCGCGTACGGCGCGAGATCGAGCGCAGGCGCGCGCCGTGCGACCAGATCCGCGACGATGCGCGCGCTTATGCCGGCGAGTGTCACCCCGAGATGCTGGTGACCGAATGCATAGATCACGCGTTCGCTCGCGCGTGAACGCGCGAGCACTGGCACGCCGTCCGGCAAGGTCGGGCGAAATCCGAGCCAACTGCTGTCGGGCGTAGTGAGCGCGGGCAACGCGCGTCTGGATGAAAACGTCAGCAAGTCGATCAGCGAGCGGTTGCGCGAGTCGCTAAAGCCGCCCAGTTCGACCGTTCCCGCGACGCGGATACCGTCGCTCATCGGCGTCATGTAAAAGCCTCGCTCGGCCCACCCAACCGGCCGTGAAATCAGTTGCTGCGCGCCCGGATAACGCACGTGATAGCCACGCTCAGTGTCGAGCGGCACGCTGTCGCCGCATTGCCGCGCAAACTGCGCAGAACGCGCGCCCGTCGCGACGATCACATGGCTAAAGCGCCGCGTAACGCCGTCGGCTGTCACACTCGCGCCATCGGCCGCGGGCTGCACCGCGCTGACCGTCGATCGCTGCAGCGTCAGCCCTTGCGCCACGAGCTGCTCATAAAGTGTTTGCAGGAAGCCTTGCGGATCGGAGAAATGCCAACTGTTGCTGAACAGCACGCCGCGCTCGAATATCGGCGCCAGCGACGGTTCGAGCGTGCGAATGTCGTTGGCGCCCAGCACGTCGAACGCGACGCCGAGTTGCTTGCGCAAACCGAGTGCGGGGCTCGCCGCGTCGAACGACGCCGCGCTCGAATAGAGATAGAGACACTCGCGCCTCCTTACAAAACGCGCCAGGCCGGCGTTTGCCAGCAACGGCGCGTAACCCTCCTGCGCTTGCGCGAGCAATGCAGCGAGTGCGCCGGCACTCGCCTTGTAACTGCGCGGCAGCGAACTCATCATGAAGCGCGCGAGCCATGGCACGAGGTGCGGCAGATACTGATAGCGCAGCCTGAATGGACTCTCGCCAGAAAACAGGTAGCGCGGCAGATCGCGGAACACAGACGGGTTGTTCACCGGAATGCACGCGTAGTGAGCAAACGTTCCCGCGTTGCCGAACGACGCGCCCTGTCCGACGCCGGACGGATCGAACAGCGTGACCCGATGCCCGTCGCGCATCAACGACGCCGCGCTGGCGAGGCCGATGAATCCCGCTCCGACAATAGCGATCTCCGACATTACTTGCGCCCTTCTATCGCATACGACAGCCACGAAGACAAAACGCGCATTGCAACACTCCTGCTGACAGATTCCTGGGCACTGCCCGGCGTCGTTGCTGCATGTCCGCCACCAGACAAACTCTGGCATCTAGAATCACACAATAAATTTTTGTGTGCAATCAAAAAACATATTGTGTGGTCATAGCATTTTCCCTGGAGGGTCCCAGGCATGCTCTTCGCCACCTGCCGGCGGTTCAGCGGGAAACTCGCGGAAGCCTCGCAGTCGCACGGGCGTGGTATAGAATCGCCACACCTCCGCACAATTGCGGACAAAGCCAGTTTGTATGGAGACAGTTGATCTTATGGCTTCTGGCAAAGACGCAACCCGCGCCGCCAACGGCACGCCGGATCCGGCGAAGCGCTCGACTTACATCGAGGTGTCCAGTTCGATCGAGAAGGACATCCGCAGCGGCATCTATCCGCCCGGCAGCCGACTGCCGCCGCAGCGGCAACTGGCGACTGCTCTGGGCATCAACGTTTCGACGGTGTCGCGCGCGTACAAGGAATTGCAGTTGCGCGGGCTGGTGATCGGCAGCAAACGGCGCGGGTCGCTCGTGACGGGCGGGGCGATGCCGAGTGTCGAACCGGCGCAATCCGCGCAATCGGCGAGCAATGGCTTGATCGACCTCACCGTGAACCGGCCGGCGACGGGCGAATTTCTCGCGTGTCTGGCACGCACGTTGGCCGAGTTGCCGCGCGATCCGCGCTTTGCGCAATTGCAGGAATACCAGCCGCCGCAGGGCCCCGAATGGGCGCGCGCCGCCGGCGCCCGCTGGATGGCCGCGCCCGGCTTCACGCCGGATGCCGGCCAGGTGGTCGTGACGAGCGGCGCGCAGCACGGTTTGTATGCGGTGCTGAACAGCCTGATCGGCACGGACGGCGTGATCCTCGCCGACCGCCTCACCTACTATGGGTTGAAAGCGCTCGCGCCCGTGTTTCAGTTCGAGATCGTCGGCATTCCGAGCGACGGCGATGGACTGCTGACCGATGAAGTCGACGCCGCGTGCCGGCGCATGCCCGTGAAGGCGATCTTCACGGTGCCCAATCTGCAGAATCCGACTGTCACGACAATGAGTCTCGAACGCCGCATGGCGCTCGTGGATATCGCTCGCCGGCACGGCGTCGCGATCATCGAGGACGACGTGTATGGGCCGCTGGTATCGCAGCGTTTGCCGACGATCGCAAGTCTTTGTCCGGAACTGACCTTCCATATCGCGGCGACCTCGAAGATTCTCGCGCCTGGGCTGCGGCTCGGCTACCTGTCGAGTCCGCCGGACAGTTCGGCGCTGTGCGCGGAGGCCGTGCGCACGACCGCCTGGATGCCTGCGCCAATGTCGATGCTGATCGCGTCGATCTGGATCGAGGACGGCACTGCGCGCCACATCATGGACGCGCAACTCGCCGAGATTCGCGCGCGCCACGCGCTCGCACGGGAGTTGTTGCCGCAGGCGTTACTGCGCTCCGATCCGGCGTGCATGTTCGTCTGGCTCAAGTTGCCGCCGCCCTGGCGCGCCGATGATTTCGCCGCCAATGCAAAGGCGCGCGGGGTGGTGGTGATGCCTTCCTCGGCGTTCGCGGTGGATCGCTCGGAGATCGAGCACGGCGTGCGAATCAACCTTGCTTGCGCGTCGAGCCGCGATCAGCTTGTTAGTGCGTTGCGCTTGCTGGCTGGAACATTGAAAGATCGGCCGAGGGCGTTGTTTGGGACGATCTGAGGCGGGTCATCAATGCGAAGACACGTGAAAGCTTCGGTGCGAATTCACAGCCGGCGTAGAATCCAAGCTGCATTCTCGACCGGGTAAAGTGGTTGTACACCCGACTCCGTATCAGTCTGACACGATCCCGGCCGCCGGCGGGTTGAAGCGCGAGACGCTCATTCCGCCGTGCACCGATCTTGCCGGGTGCACAAGGAGACATGACCATGGCAAAGCTCGTCGCGCTATACAAGACGCCGTCAAACACCGAGGCATTCGACGCACACTACTTCTCGAAACATGTGCCTCTGGCCAAGACGCTATCCGGACTTCAGCGCTATGAAGTGAGTACCGGGCCGGTCGCGACCCCGCAAGGCGGCTCCCCGTATCATCTCGCGGCAATCCTGAGTTTCGATTCGATGGAATCCCTGCAACAGGCACTCAGTTCACCTGAAGGTAGAGCGACAGCGGGTGATCTGGCCAATTTCGCACAAGCCGGTGTCGAGCTTCTCGTATTCGATACTAAAGACGTTTAAACACGCGCCGGTGAGCAGGCTGCGCGCGAAGCATAGCGGCCAGCATGAATTTTGGCGCAGCGCGGCGGTGGATCAGCACTGCCGTCGCTAGCTAACCGCAGTTGCCCTCGGGACGACGCTCGATAAGAAGGACTCGCCGTCCTCGCCGGATTATCCATCCCTCGCGATTCAAACACCGAACCACGCTGGCGGCTGTCATTCGACACTGGTCACTGCACGTCCCCGCTCCTCTTGCCCAAGTCCGATGCGCTGCCATCGGCGATGCCAAACCCCACCTTTCCGCCTCAATATGTATGTCAATTAAATGCCAAATAGTGGCATAACTAAGTTCAATTTGAGCAGTCAGCCATTTTGCGCCAGAATATGTAATACATATTTAGCATGGAAAGAAGATGCTGAAGCTTCATGAGCCGATCGTGACGGAAATGATCGAGGCCATCGTGTCAGGGCGACACGCGCCGGGCGCCTCCCTGCCGAACGAGATCGACCTGGCCCAGGCGCGAGGGGTCAGCCGCACTGCAGCCCGGGAAGCCATGCAAAAGCTGCAGTCCCTCGGGCTGATCGAGGTGCGTCGACGCAAGGGGGCCAGCGTGCTGCCACGCAGCAACTGGAATCTGCTGGACCCGACCGTACTCGACGCGGCCATTGCATATGCGACGGACGTCGATTTTTTCCAGTCCCTCATCGAGGTACGCCTGCTGATTGAACCGCGTGCCGCGGAACTCGCCGCACAACGCGCGAACGATCGGGATCTCGAACGGATCGGAGCCGCACTCGCTTCAATGGAGGCCGAGGCCGAAGGAACGCGGGGCCCTGGTTGGCGCGTTGCGGATCTGGCGTTTCACACCTCAATCATCGACGCAACGGGGAACTGGGTTTTGCGGCAACTGATCGTGACAATCGGAGCAGCGCTTGCCGCCGAGATCCGCGTGACAGGTCAGTACGCGGCGTCCCCTAAGAAATCCTTGCAACTGCACCGGAACGTCTTTGAAGCGATTCACCGGCATCAGCCCACCGAGGCGCATGCCGCGATGACCTGGCTGCTCATCTCGACACAGCGCGAGCTTGACGCATTGAATCGCGACGGCAAATTCCGCCCGAGACAATAAGCGGCTAACTGAATATCAAACGGCACCCAACAAATGGATAGGGAGACAACATGCGCAAACTCCGCTCGCAAAGCTGGTTCGGTAGAAACGACAAGGATAGTTTCATACACCGTTCATGGATGAAGAACCAGGGCATTCCGCACGATGAATTCGACGGACGCCCGGTGATCGGCATCTGTAATACGTGGTCCGAACTGACGCCTTGCAATGCGCACTTTCGTGAGCTGGCGGAGTACGTGAAGAAAGGCGTGCATGAAGCGGGCGGCCTGCCGCTGGAATTCCCGGTGATGTCGCTCGGCGAATCGAATCTGCGCCCCACCGCA
>NZ_JARESX010000144.1:0-6136 GCF_046026435.1 Paraburkholderia sp. RL17-381-BIF-C
CGTCAACTCCCCGCCACCCAATCCCCCGACTTCCCGCCGTGCTTCTCCAGCACACGCACGTCAGTAATCGTCATCCCCCGATCCACCGCCTTGCACATGTCGTACACCGTCAGCAGCCCGACCTGCACGGCAGTCAGCGCTTCCATCTCCACGCCCGTTCGCCCAAGCGTTTCGACCTGAACCGTGCAATGCACGCCCGGCAGCGCTTCATCGAGTTCGAAATCCACCTTCACGCGCGTCAGCGCGAGCGGATGACAGAGCGGGATCAGATCGGCGGTGCGCTTCGAACCTTGAATCGCGGCGATTCGCGCGATACCGATCACGTCGCCTTTCTTGGCGTTGCCGTCGCGGATCAGGGCGAACGTCTCCGGCAGCATGCGAATCGAGCCGCGCGCAACCGCAATGCGCTTGGTCTCCTGCTTGCCGCCGACGTCCACCATATGCGCGTGGCCGGCGGCGTCGAAATGAGTGAGTTCAGGCATGGTTGGGCTCCTTCAGAGGGCGCCTATCATAGCAGCGGCGCAGCCCGGCGGCGGCAGCAGCGCGTTTGTGCGGGCCGATGCGCAAGGGCGTCATCGGCGACACTCATGTGGATTATGCCGCGCAGCGAGCGGTTGGGAGCGCCAGGTCCACGCGAGTCACCATGACGTGAATCACCCGAACTCGCGTGGCGACTGATTACAATCGTTCTATGCCCGCTAACTTAGTCCGAGCGGCGGCTTCGTTTTTCGACCTCGTCATATCGACCTCGTGATGCGTCCGAAACGGTTCCTTGCTGCGTTGCTGTCTGTCGCGCTGGCGACGGCGCCGGGCGCGTTTGCGCAATCTCAGGTTGTTTCGGGCTTGGCGCCCAGCACGCTATCCGACGAGCCGCCGCTGGTCAGCGGCCCGGCCGATGTCTACGGCGATCCGCTCATTCCGTCCGATATCGCGCAAGGCGTGTTCGGCGTGTACGGCGGGGCGCGGAGCCGCTTGTCCGGCAATTCCGGTGCGAACACCAACTGGCGGGCGCCGATCGTCACGCAGCAATTGCCCGATCTCGGCAACGGTGGTTCAGGCTCGCTCACGCCGCAGGCTGAACGCAAGCTCGGCGAGCGCGTGATGCGTGAACTGCGCCGCGACCCCGACTATCTCGACGACTGGCTGGTGCGCGACTACCTGAACTCAGTCGCCGCGAAACTTGCCGCGGCGGCGAGCGCGCTCTACATCGGCGGGTATCGTCCAGACTTCGATCTGTTCGCGGTGCGCGACACGCAGATCAACGCCTTCTCGCTGCCGGGCGGCTTTATCGGCGTGAACACCGGCCTCATTGTGGCGACGCAGACCGAATCCGAACTCGCGTCGGTGTTGGGCCACGAAATGGGACACGTCTTGCAGCGCCATATTTCGCGCATGATCACGGCCGGCGAACGCAGCACCTACGCGGCGCTCGCCGGCCTCTTGTTCGGCGTGCTCGCCGGCGTGCTCGCGCATAGTGGCGATCTGGGCAGCGCGATCGCGATCGGCGGTCAGGCGTATGCGGTCGACAACCAGTTGCGTTTCTCGCGTTCAGCCGAACACGAGGCGGATCGCGTCGGTTTTCTGCTGCTCGCCGGTGCCGGCTACGATCCCTACGCAATGACGACCTTCTTCGGCCGCCTCGATCGCGCCGCAATGAGCGACACCGGCGTGCCGGCCTACGCGCGGACTCATCCGCTGACCGGCGAACGGATCGCCGACATGGAAGACCGTGCGCGCCGCGCGCCTTACCGGCAACCGCATCAATCGGCCGAGTACGGTTTTGTGCGCGCTCGCTCGCGTTTGCTGCAAGACCAGTCGCGCAGCGAGTACGGGGATGAGATTTCGCGCTTGCGCTCCGAGATCGAGGACCGCACGGCGGTCAACGTGGCGGCGAACTGGTACGGCATTGCGTATGGGCAGATGCTGCTCGAGCGTTACGACGACGCGCTGGCGTCCTTGGCGTCGTGTCGCGCCACGTTCGCGGCAGGCGAGCGGGCCGAGGGCGGAGTTGCGCGGAGTTCGCCGAGCCTCGACGTGTTGGCCGCCGACATCGCGCGGCGTGCCGGGCGCGACGACGAGGCTGCTCGCCTGGCCGAGTTCGCGCAGAAACGCTGGCCGCAGTCGAACGCCGCGATCGACATGCATATCCGCACCTTGCTGACGTTGCACCGCTTTGCCGATGCCCAGGCGCTCGCGCAGAAAGAGACGCGGGCCCAGCCCGATCAGCCTGCCTGGTGGCTGTACCTCGCGCAGGCCAGTGCCGGCACGGGCGATGCGTTGACGCAGCATCGCGCGATGGCTGAGAAGTTCGCGCTGGAGGGCGCGTGGCCTTCTGCGATCCGCCAGTTGAAGGACGCGCGCGATCTGAAGGCGATTGGCTACTACGACCTCGCAACCGTCGACGCGCGACTGCATGAGATGGAAAGCCGCTATAAGGAGGAGCGGCTGGACGAAAAGAGTTAGATCTTGCTTGAGCTTCGCCGCGTTGATCCGGCCTCGCTCGCAGGAATCAGCTGCGGCGCGAGCCGGTAGGGTGCTTAAGCGGCTGAGGCGGCCGGACTCGGCACGAACCCGAAGCGCCCGGCGACATCGCCCCGCCTTACAGCCTGCAACGGCAACACGACCTGATTGTTCCAGCGAAACTCGCCGCTCATCGAGTCATCCGCCAACGTCGCATGATCGGAGAATACCTCCAGATCATGATCGTGCAAGACAGCGACTTTCGGTGGCGCTGAGCCGTCGATGAACAGAATCCCGCCTTCTTCATCCACGAACACGGCTGCGGGCTCGAAAGCGCCGCCGGCCTGATCCTGCAATGCGAGCGCGCCGCCGGCATCGGCCGACAACCTCACCACCCACGGCGTATAGCCCAGTTCGACATACACACGCTGCGGGCCATTCTGGAAGAACCACTGCCCTTGCTCGTCGGCGGCGTAATTGCGGTTGATGAACCCGAGCAACGCTTCGTGGCGAATCGGCGTGCCGGGCGTTCCGCTTGCTTGGGCGGCCTCGTCGCGCATGCGCCAGTTGCCGCGCCTATCCAGCATCAGCCACCCGGTGCAACTCGGTACGTTTGGCCACTTGGCCAAGGCCTGCTTGACGATGTCATCCATGATCGAGGTGCCGCTCCAGATAGCCGAACACGCGCCGCGACAGCCAGTCGATGCGGCCCGGGAACGGCCCGGTCATAAAGCCGGCGTGGCCGCCGTGCCTGGGTTGGTCGAGTTCCACCGCCGCCGACACTTCATGCCGCGACGGCAATGCTTCAGCCGGCAGGAACGGGTCGTTGCGCGCATTCAGCACCAGCGTCGGCACCTGAATATGCGGCAGCAACGGGCGCGTGGTCGCCGTGCTCCAGTACTCATCGGTATTGCGAAAGCCGTGCAGCGGCGCGGTCACCACGTTGTCGAACTCGTACATGGTGCGGCTCGCCAGCATTGCGTCACGGTCGAACAGGCCCGGAAACTGGACCAGCTTCTGCTCGGCCTTCTGCTTGAGCGTTTTCAGGAAGCTGCGCGTGTAGACGAGCCCGAAGCCCTGCGACAACGCGCGGCCGCCGGCATGCACGTCGATGGGCGCCGAAATCGCCGCGGCGGCTGAGATCACCGACGCCGCGTCTTCGCGCCGCTCACCGAGCCAGCGCAGCAGCACATTGCCGCCAAGCGACACGCCGGCCGCAACGACCGGCCCGCGATGCGCGGCGCGCAAACGCCGCAGAATCCAGTCGACTTCGTTGCTGTCGGCGAGATGGTAGAAGCGCGGCATCCGGTTCAGCGGTCCGCTGCAACTGCGAAAGTGCGGCACGACGCCGTGCCAGCCGCACTCGCGCGCGGCCGCCATCAACGAGGCGGCGTAGTGCGAACCCGAACTGCCTTCCAGACCGTGAAACAGCACGAAGAGCGGGGCGGTGTCGGCGGGAACCCGACGCGCAGCACCGGGCGCGAGCGCTGATCGGGCCTGCGCGTCGTGCTCCACCCAGTCGAGATCGATGAAGTCGCCGTCGGGCGTGTCCCAGCGCTCGCGTCGAAACGAGACCGCGGGGCGGCGTGCGAACAAGGACGGGACGATAGTCTGCGCGTGCCGGTTCGGCAGCCAGAGCGGCGCACGGTAGAGCAGTTCGACGGTGGCCTCGACCGCGGCGTCAACGGCAGCCTCGACCGCGGCCGCGGCGCGCGCGGTGCCGGAAGAAGCGGATTTGTCGTGCGCCGTTCCCGAATTGCGCGAGGGGACTTCCGTCGGTGCCGGGGACTGCCTGCGGGGCGTGCTCATACCTGCTTCAAAACGCGAAAAGTAAAACGCGCGGTGCGCGTCAGTGCAGCGACCCCTGGCCATGCCGCATTTTCGTGGCGAACTGGCTGGCGGCCTCATTGGGCATAGGACTCGCGTGAATATGCGCGATGCGCCATTCGCCGCGTTCGTGGACCATCACGTAAGTGGTGAACACCATGGCGGGCGTGGCCTTCGGATCGGCCGGGCGGTGCGCTTCGGCAATCGCGTAGACCACGGTGCCGAGGCTGTCGTAGACGCGGATGTCGAGCGGTTCGATGGAAACGGGCGCGGCTTCGAGCTGGACCTGCAAGCCGGCGCGAATGCTGTCGAGGCCGTGCAGGTGGGAACCGTCGGCGCAGATGCAACTGACGAACTCTTCATCGATCCACAGACCCATCAAGCTGTCGATATTCACCTCGGCGACGGCCTGGTAATAGGCGTTCAGCGTATCGGCGGCGGCTTCGAAGATATGGGCAAAACGTGGCATGGCTCGTCAGTCTCTTGTGCGCGGCGCGCGGTTGCAAGGCAGCGGTCAGCGGGACAGCCCGGAACCGGACAATCGCACCCGAGCGCCAGAATGCCCGCGCCGCAAGGCGCGAACATGACGCGACGCGCTCAGGGGCGTGCGGTGTTGCGTGCAAGTATCAGCGGCGTTTAGCGTTGCGCCAGCAACATGCCGCGCAAATCGCCAAATACCTGCTCGGCGCTCAACTGCTTCAGGCAGTTCAGATGACCGAGCGGACACTCGCGCTCAAAACAGGGGCTGCATTCGAGATGAAGCCATTGTACCTTCGCAAGCTCGGACAAGGGCGGCGTGTGGCGCGGATCGGTCGAACCGTACACGGCTACCAGCGGCCGGCGCAGCGCGGCGGCCACGTGCATCAGCCCGGAGTCGTTGGTGACGACCGCATTGGCGCGCGAAATCAGCGCGCATGCTTCGCCCAGCGCGGTCTGGCCGCACAGGTTGCGCACGTTAGGCGCTTTCTCGGCGATAGCCTGCGCGAGCGGCGCATCTTTCGGCGAACCGAGCGCGACGATCTGCGTGTAGGGGAACGACTGACCCACCATCTGCGCAAGCGCCGCGAAGTGCTCGGGCGGCCAGCGCTTGGCGGGGCCGTATTCGGCGCCCGGACAGAACACCAGCAGCGGCACGCGCGTATCCAGATTGAAGCGCGCCGAGACGCGCGACGCTTCGTTCAGGTCCGCGTCGAGGCGGGGCATCGGCAGGTCGTCGGGCAACTTGGCGCCGGGCGCGTAGGCGAGGGCGGCGTACTGGCCCACCATGGGCGGGCGCTCGTCCTTGCGCGGATTCGCGTGGCGCACGTTCAACAGGCCATAGCGGCTTTCGCCGGTGTAGCCGATGCGCAGCCTGATCCCCGCCATCCACGGAATCAGCGCCGACTTGAGCGAGTTCGGCAGCACGTAGGCGGCGTCGTAGCCCACGTCGCGCAGGTCGCTCGCCAACTGCCAGCGGCGCAGCATTTGCAGCTTGCCGTGCGCGAGATCGGTGGCGTAGACGTCGCGGATTTCCGGCATGCGTTCAAGTACGGGCGCGACCCACGAGGGCGCGACCGCGTCGATGACGATGCGCGGATGCAATTTAACGAGGCGCGCAAACAGCGGCTGCGCCATCAATGCGTCACCGATCCAGTTCGGTGCGATAACCAACGCGCGACGCATCAGAATGAGTGTCCGGTGTCGAAACGAAGCCCCGCGCGAATTGTGCGCGTGGCATTCGGATAGGTAAAAAGGGAAAGGCCGCGACCCGCGTGGCGGGGGGGGGGGGGGGGGGGGGGGGGGGGCGCCCCCCGCGCGCCGCGGGGGTGCCCGGCGGGGGCGGCGCCGCGCCGGGCGCCCGCACCGGGAG
>NZ_JARESX010000145.1:0-5972 GCF_046026435.1 Paraburkholderia sp. RL17-381-BIF-C
GCCCGCACACGCACGGCCGCTTACCTGGGTATGCAAATTACTCTGCCGGTTCTAAAGGTGAGGGTTTGCGGGAGTGGCCTGTTCTCAAGCATCCGGGCCACGCCCAGCTTGCCCTTGCGGCCTGCCCCCAAGCTCGAAAGGTGAGCGTTTTCAGGAGCAGTTCAACGCGCGCCTCGTGCCAAACCCAAAGCGCTCCATGCCAAAGGTGAGCCTTTTCGGGAGCGAGACGGCAACGCTTACGGGGCGGCACATGCGGCGTGCCATATCACGTTCCGAGTTGAAAGAGTTGGGAAGAAATTGGCAACCTTGGGGGCTGTTCCGCGTTTTGAGAACACCCGCATGCAGGGATGATGGCGACGCGGACGACAGCGGGCGCGGATTGACTATATCCGCACGCCAGGTGCCTGTCTCTGAACAACGATCGTCTCCTGGAATCAGTTGGATGAGTCAGCATATTCTTTTCGTGGGCGCCGATGCCGGCTTGACTGCCGTGGTGGGCGAATCATTGCGCGGCCAGGGCTGCGGTGTGTCCGCACGTCCGCCGGGCGCCGGGCTCAAGCATGTGGTCGAGATGGAACGGCCTTCGCTGCTGGTGCTCGACATTTCGGCGCCGCATGGCGATGGTCTCGCCGTCTTGCGCGACCTGCGCATGGGCGGCAACGATGTGCCCGTGATTCTGCTCTCGGCGAGCAACAAGGCGATTGATCGTGTGATCGGTCTCGAACTCGGGGCCGACGACTTCATGAGCAAGCCCGCCGACCCTGCCGAACTGCTCGCCCGCATTCGCGTGCTGCTACGGCGGCGCGGCACGGTCGCTCCGGGTGCGCCGGAGACGCGGCCGCCGTATCGCTTTGGCCGCTGCGAACTGAACTTCTCCGCGCGCGAATTGCGTCGCGACAACGAGCACTTCGCGTTGCGCAGTTCCGAGTTCGCGTTGCTCAAGATCTTCGTCAATCACGCGATGACCGTGCTCACGCGCGTGCAGCTCAACGAGAAGCTGCGCGGCAATAGCGTGTTGCATCAAGGGCGTAGCCTCGATGTGTCGATCTGGCGGCTGCGTCGTCTGATCGAAATCGATCCTTCCGAGCCGCGTTACGTGCAAACCGTGTGGGGACGCGGCTATGTGTTCGTGCCGCACGGCGAGCTGGGTGCGGCCGAGCGCGGCGCGCTGGTCGCGCCCGGCGTGTAGATCAGTGGCGAGCGACCCAAAAGGTGAGACTTTTCGGGAGCGCTCGACGCGATCCAATGTCGCGCCGTTTTTCGCTCCGTGTTTTGCACCGTTTTTGCTGGTTACGCCGGCTTCGCGATCTCGCGAATATCGGCGACGGGCGTTTGACCGAAAGCATCGCTCAATGCGTAGTCGAGCAACTGGGTAGCGCACTGTTCAGGCGACGATAGTTGGCCGTTGCGCTTGAGCTCTTCGAATTTCTCGCGCATTGGGAACTGTTCGGCCCCGCTTCCGCGAATCTCGGCCTGCATATTCGTATCGATCACGCCCGGCGCCAGACTGCAGATACGCAGCGCGCGATTCGCATCGAGCGAGACGGCGCGCGCGTGATGATCGAGCGCGGCCTTCGTCGCACAGTAGATGCTCCATCCGGCATACGCGTTGCGCGCCGCGCCGCTGGAGATGTGCACGATGCGCCGGTCGGTTGCGTCGGCGGCGGCTGCGGCGAGCGCGCTGGCGAGCATCAACGGCGTGGCGACATTGAGGCTCACCGCGTTTGCGATGGCCGCCGCGTCTTGTCCTTCAATCGGGCCGATCGGCTGCACCATCCCCGCGTTGTTGATCAGCAGCACGGTTTGCGCGCCGCTGACGAATTCGCGCAGCGCGTGAGTCGCGATCCATTGCGAGACGCGGGTCGTGTCGGCGAGTTCGAGTTCGATTTCTTCGAGCAGCGCCGGGAAATGGTTTTTGAGCGTGGCATGACGCGAGCGGGACAAACCCAGCACCGCGATTCCGCGAGCAAGAAGTTGTTCGGCGAGCGCCGCGCCCAGACCGCGGTTGTGGCCGGTAACGATCGCACGGATCGGAGAAGAGTTGGTCATGTCGGTCCTTGAAATCGTTGGCGTGAGCAAGGCCGCTATTTTCTCACGCAATATTTTCCTGCGTCTTGCGCCCTGTGCCGACCGTCAGACGCGTTCATGCCTGCGTACGCTCAGGTTCAAGGCGAGCGAAAGCGCTCCCGATACTGCATGGGCGTCGCGCCGATCCGCTTGGTGAACACAATGCGCATGCGGTCGGCCGTGCCGAAGCCGCAGTCGTACGCGATCGCCTTGAGCGCCGCGCTACTACTCTCGAGCAGCTTGCGCGCGGCATCGACACGAGCACGTTCGACGAATTCATGCGGCGTCACGCCGGTCTCCTGCACGAACACTCGCGCGAAGTTGCGCGCGCTCATCCCCGCGACGTCGGCCAGTTGCTTCACCGTGAAGCTCTCGCGAATCCGTTCCATGACGTGCGCCTGGACTTTGGCAACGGGCGACGTCTCGTCGACAGGCGCGGTCAGGTAGGGGCTGAACTGCGACTGGCCGCCTTGCCGCTGCGCGAACACCACCAGGCGTTTGGCGACCGCGAGCGCGATGTGCGGCCCATGATCTTCGGCGACGAGAGCGAGCGACAGATCGATGCCGGCCGTCACGCCGGCTGATGTGACGAGTGGTCCGTCGCGCAGGTAAATACGGTCGAAATCGACGCGCGCGTTGGGAAATTGCGCCGCCAGTTGCGCTGCATGCTGCCAGTGCGTGGTGACGTGGCGGGCATCGAGCAGGCCCGCGTGGCCGAGCGCGAATGCGCCGGTGCAGATGGAACCGTAACGGCCGGCCTGCGTGGCGACATTGGCGAGCCATTCCAGCACACGCGCGTCGGGCGCGCGATCGGGCAGCGCGGGCCCGCCCGCGACAAGGGCAAGATCGAACGGACGACGCGCTTCGCTGAAGGTGGCGTCCGCGACCAGCGTCATGCCGTTGGACGCGCGCAATGGTGCGGATTCCGCACCGATCAGCTTCACCTCGTAGTGATCTTCGGGCGCGGTGAAACGGTTGGCTTCGGAAAACACGTCGACGGGGCCGGCGACGTCGAGCGCCTGCACGCCGGGAAAGATGGCGATCGCAACGGTGGGCATCGAAAACTTCCTGTGACGATGGACGGACTCCGCATGCCGCGGCAGTCAACGCGGTGCGTTTGGCAGTGTTCAACGGTCCACGACGATTGTTTGCGGCGGCGCGTTGACCAATACTGGACTTCATCGGACGCGTTGCTTGAATCGCTGAAAAAAGCGCCGCGGACCAGCATACCAAACGCGCTTTCAAGTCACAAAGACCGCGCGTTCCGTTCATTCGAATCCATTACGGAGTTCATTACATGACCACGATCGCAGGCATTCAGATTCCCGACAGCATGATGGCGCGCGAAGCCACCCAACTCGTGCGCGATACCGAAACCGACTTGCTGTATCACCATTCGCGGCGCGTTTTTCTGTTCGGCTCGCTGGCTGGCGCGCGCAAGCAGCTGAAGTACGATCCCGAACTGCTGTACATCGGCGCGATGTTTCATGACATGGGGCTGGTTGCGCCGTATAGCAGCGAGCACGACCGCTTCGAGGTGGACGGCGCGAACGCGGCGCGTGATTTCCTGCGACGTCACGGCATTGGCGAGGACGACATCGATCAGGTTTGGAACTCGATCGCACTGCACACGACGCCTGGCATTCCGCAGCATATGAAGCCGGTGGTCGCGCTGGTCACGGCGGGCGTGGAGATGGACGTGCTGGGGCTCGCCTACGATGAATTTACCGAGCACCAGCGCCACGAGGTCACGCACGCGCATCCGCGAGGCGCGCATTTCAAGGAAGGCATTATCGACGCGTTCGCGCACGGCACCATTCACAAACCGGAGACCACCTTCGGGAACGTGAAAGCGGACGTGCTGGCGCTGAAGGACCCGCATTACCATCGCGAGAATTTCTGCACGATGATTTTGGGTTCGGCGTGGAAGGAGTGAGTTGCCGGTGAGCGTTACGAGCCAATTCGGAGCAGATGACATAGGCGCTCAGCCCCTGCCATGCAACGCGGCGATCTCCTGCAGATCGAGATCGTGTTCGAGAATGGTCAACAGTTCATCGTGAAGCAAGCCCGTTCGATGCAGATGCAATAGCTCGATGCGAGCCGCGGAGACGGCTGCCAGCACAACGTCGTAATGGGCAGCGCGTTCGGCGGCGGGGAAGGCTGCTTCGTTCTGATAGCCCTGCGTGATGCGCGCGCGGTAACTGTACTGTTCCAGCAAACGTGGATGAATCACGCTGCCATCCGGCCCGTGCACCAGCGGCTGGATCGCGGCGAGTTGCGCGGCTTCGAGCCGTGCCCACGCCTGCGGCTCGGTCAGATGCCGTGCGTTTCGTTCGGCCGCGTGGTCCGGATTGATCCATTGAATCAGTGGTCCGATCGTCGTGCCCTGCCCGAGCACCGTTACCAGAATCACGGCAAATGAGGCGACCAGAATCAGATCGCGGCCGGGCATGGTCTCCGGCAAGGAGAGCGCGATAGCCAATGTGACCACGCCACGCATGCCCGCCCAACTCGTGACAGTAGCCGAGCGCCAGTCGGCCTTGCCGCCCTCGCGACGCGTTAATTTGCACACGAGCGCTTTCAACCATTCCGTCACGAAGACCCACACGAAGCGTGACAGCACGACCGCCGCGAGCACCGCGCCGACGGCCGGCGCGAATGCGGTCAACGTATCGCCGACGCCGCCCAGCCGCACGATCACGCCGCGCAGCGATAGCCCGATCAGCATGAACACCAGCGCTTCCATCAGGAAGATTAGGACCTGCCAGAAGGCGGTGCCGCGCATTCTTACCGCGGCCGAGAAGACTTCGTGCTGATGCCAGCCGAGCACCATCCCGCAGCTCACCGTCGCGATCACACCCGATACATCCAGCACGTCCCCGACGATGTAGCTGATCCAGGCAGAAAGCGTCGATGCGACGACGACAAGGTACGCGTCGTCGAGATAGCGCAGCAGCTTGACGACCAGGAAGCCGACCGCTACGCCTACCGTCACGCCGCCCAACGCGAGCACGGCGAAGCGTCCAATCGCATGCTGTGCGCTGAAGGTACCGGTTAGCGCGGCCGCGACGGCGAAGCGGAACAGCACGAGGCCGGCGGCGTCGTTGAGGAGGCTTTCGCCTTCGAGGATCACCATCAGGCGGCGCGGTAGCGCAACGCGTTCGAGCACGGCCTTCGCGGCGACGGCATCTGGCGGTGAGACGATCGCACCCAACGCGAAGCAGGCGGCCCATGGCAACGCTGGCACGACCCAATGCACGACCAGACCGACGGCAAGCGTGGTGAACGCGACGGCGCCGATCGCGAGCAGCAGGATGCCGCCGAGATTGCGCTTGAACTCGTCCCAAACGGAGAAGTAGGCGCCGTCCATGAGGAGCGGCGGCAGGAACACGATCAGGACCAACTCGGGGTCGAGATTGAAGCGCGGGAGTCCGGGCACGAAGGCCATCGCCGCACCGCCGACCAGCAGTGCGGCGGCTGGCGGCAGACGCAGCCGCTTGGCGAGCAGTTCCAAACCGATAATCGCGACGAGCGACAGCAGAACGACTTTGAAGCCCATGACGGACGACATGCGCGGCCTCGCTGGGTGGCAGGAGAACTACTTTTTATCACACGGTGGGTGGGGTGCCTGTGGTTGCGCCGACACAGGATAGGTGTGTGGTATCAATCACTTGGATGGACTCTGCGCAGGTTGTCCACAGCCTTGCGAACAATTTGTGGGGATAACTGACGCGCGCCTGCCAGGAGGATGCGGGTTGCCGCCAGTTGCATTCCTCCGCACCGTCGGTGACAAAACCATTCGCTTCAAGCACTTAAGCGTGCAGCCCCCGAGTTATCAACAGCCCTGTCAACACAAACTGGGGATAACGTGTCCTGCGATGCACAAGGTCTCCAAATATCTACTC
>NZ_JARESX010000146.1:0-5719 GCF_046026435.1 Paraburkholderia sp. RL17-381-BIF-C
GAGGCCCCTCGTTGGCGGGGGCCATGAGGTACGAAATCACCGTGTTTCTGTTAGTACGTCACAGAAGCCCCACTGCCAGTAAAACTGTGCTGGGTAGGAGCGTCATTTGCGTAGTCGGAAACGGCCTGGATGATGTTCACGATCTGCTGCGGCAACCTGCCGCCGCTGACGGCGGTCATAGCAGTACGATCCATCTCAACGGCGACGGGGAGGTCCTTGATTACTAGCGTGTTCATTTCAATTCTCCAAGCGTAAGTTAGTCAGTCAGGATGTCAGAGTGACTTTGAGGGTGTCGGCACTCCTTGATGAGGATTAAGGCAAAGGGCGTGCCATCCGGTGGCACCTCGCCAAGCGATCACACAACCACTTGAAAATATTGAATTTTTAATGGTGACCAGTGCGAATGGTAGACAGAGGTGCGCGCTGCGGTCGGTGGTTCGGACCCAACTGTTCGTCTGGCGCTGTGAGTAAGATCGCGACACATGCGGTTCGCTTACGTATCCCGTGTTTGTACGATTTCCTCGAGGCTTAGAAGCCGATCGAAGCCGGGCGCGCCGCATAGTTACCCCGGTCGAAAAAGAGTTCGGGCAATGACCCGGTCCATTCTGGATATCGTTTCCTTTTCAATGCCACGGGCAGTCAAGCGTCAGGACTATCCCGCACCGCCGACGCCCCTTCCTCGGGAAATCCCTCCCCTTTTATTCCCATCTAATGGGAATATGTTTTTTGAAATTCGAGAATGGTCTGGCATTCTGAGTTCTTGATGGTTTGTGGGTGGCGTGATCGTGAACGTGGAACAGGGTGTGACAGGGGCCGAACGGGTGTTGCTCGTGCTGGCCGCGCTCGCCAGTCATGGCAAGGCGATGTCGGTCAAAGATCTGCTAGCCGTGACCGGGCTTGCGCAAAGCACGCTGTACCGTCAGATCGCGCTGCTCAAGCGTTGGGGTTTTGTCGCCGAAAACGCCGGATACTACGCGCCCGGTCCGATCAGCTTGCAACTCGCGCTTGGCTTCGATGTGAATTCGCTGCTCGTCGAAGCGAGCCGCAGTGAGATGCAGCAGCTCGCGCGCGCGTCGCAGGAAAGCATTGGACTGGTGGTCGCGGTCAGGCATCAGGTGATGTGCCTTGAGATGGTCGACAGCCAGCATTCGTTGCGCTGCTCGTTCGAGAAAGGCCGCGCCGTGCCGCTCAAGGCGGGCGCCTCGGCGAAATCCCTATTGGCATTCATGGCCGACAGGGCGCGCGCCGAAGTGCTCGACAGTGTGTTCGACAACGACCCCGTCGGCCGTGCCGCGATCGAAGCAGAGCTTCAACAGATTCGAGCCCAGGGCTACGCCGTTAGCGACAGCGAAGTCGACCCCGGCGTGTGGGGCGTCAGCGCCCCGATCTTTCATCACAGTGGACGCAGCGCCGGCAGCAGCGCGTCGATCACGTTGATGGCGCCATCAACGCGCGCCATCGGACGAGAAAGCCAATTCATCGACGGGACGCTACGTACGGCCCGCGCCATTTCCGAGCATATGCAAACCGAGTAACGGGACGAAGCTTTTCAATTTCATCCTGCAATTCGGGATCCGAATTAACCGCATGACTTGAAAGAACCACAAGGAGCCTACCCCATGAAGCTGCAACGACTGTTGTCCCTCGCATGCGTCACGTTCGCCGTGACGTTGGGCGGATTTTCCGGCGCGGCATCAGCACAAACGCCGGATGTGCTGAACGTCGCCACCGACGCCACTTTCCCGCCGATGGAGTACACCGAGAACGGCGCGCGCACCGGCTTCGACGTCGACCTCATGAATGCGCTCGCGAAAGCGATGGGTAAACGCGTGCAATGGACCGACATTGACTTCAAAGGTCTGATTCCAGGTTTGATCGCGCATCGCTTCGACGCTGCGATTTCTGGCATCTACATTACCGACGAGCGCGCGAAAGTGGTCGACTTCACCGATTCGTACTACGCGGGCGGTCTGGCCGTGCTGGTCAAGAGCGATTCACCGATCAAGACGGTGACCGATCTGAACGGCAAGAAAGTCTCGGTCCAGGTAGGCACGAAGTCAGTGAGCTTCCTGCGCGATAACTTTCCGCAGATCAATCGCGTCGAGGTCGAGAAGAACCAGGAAATGTTCGACCTGGTGGGGATCGGTCGTGCCGACGCTGCTGTGACGGGTAAGCCGGCCGCGTATCAAGTCGCGAAAACGCGTACCGGCTTCCGCGTACTCGACAAAACGCTGACCACCGAAGCCTACGGCATCGCCGTGCGCAAAGACGAGCCGCAATTGAAGACCTCCTTCAACACCGCGCTCGCCAAGATCAAGGCTGACGGCACGTATGCGGCGATCGTCAAGAAGTGGTTCGGCGCGAGTGCGCAATAAACGGCCGGGCAAACGAAATGGAACTTGACTTCTCGCCAGTGATTGCCGGTTGGCCGGACATCATGCACGGCGCGCTGGTGACGGTCGAAGTGACCGCCGCGTCGCTCGCGCTCAGTTGCGTACTTGGCCTGTTGATCGGCATCGGCCGCCTGAGGCCGCAGCGGCGCATCGTGTACGGCTTCTGCACCGCGTACCTGACGTTCTTCCGCGGCACGCCGTTGCTTGTGCAACTCTTCCTGCTGTTCTTCGGCCTACCGCAATTCGGCATTCTGCTGCCGGCGTTTTTGTGCGGCATGCTGGGGCTCGGCCTGTATTCGGCGGCTTACGTATCGGAGATCGTGCGCGGCGCAATTCAGTCCGTCGATCGCGGCCAGATGGAAGCGGCGCGTTCGATTGGGATGTCGTCGGGGCAGGCGATGCGCGCGATCATTCTGCCGCAGGCTATCGTGCGGATGATCCCGCCGCTTGGCAACGAATTCATCGCGTTGATCAAGAATTCGGCGCTGGTGTCGCTGCTGACGATCGACGATCTGATGCATGAAGGCCAGAAGATCATCAGCGTGTCCTATCGTTCGCTCGAAGTGTATCTCGCTATCGCGCTGGTGTACCTCGTGTTGACGCAGGCGACCAATTACGCGCTGCATCGCGTCGAACGTCGTTTGCGTGTGGGAGGAATGGTGCAATGAATACCGTGGCCAAAGTCAATGAGCCTATCGTCAGCATTCGCGGTCTGACGAAATCGTTCGGCTCGCATACCGTGCTCAACGGCATCGATTTCGATATTCAACCGCAGCAGGTCGTGGTGGTGATCGGGCCGAGCGGCTCGGGCAAGAGTACATTTCTACGCTGCTGTAATGGACTCGAACAAGCAGAAGGCGGCACGATCGACATATGTGGGCATCGGCTAGTCGACCAGGGCGAGATGCTCAAGGAGCGTTCGCTCAATGCGCTGCGCACCGAAGTCGGCATGGTGTTTCAGTCGTTCAATCTGTTTCCGCACCTGTCGGTGCTGCATAACATCACCGTGGGGCCGCGCATGTTGCGTGGCGCCAGCAAGGCGCAGGCCGAATCGGCTGCGATGGCGTTGCTGGAGAAAGTCGGGCTCGCGCACAAGGCGCATGTGATGCCGGCGAGTCTGTCGGGCGGTCAGAAGCAACGGGTTGCGATTGCCCGCGCGCTAGCAATGCAGCCGCGGGTGATGCTGTTCGACGAGCCGACGTCCGCCCTCGATCCCGAACTGGTCGGCGAAGTGCTGCAAGTGATGAAGCTGCTCGCGAGCGAAGGCATGACGATGGTGGTGGTCACACACGAAATGGGCTTCGCGAAGGAAGTGGCCGATGTGGTCGTAGTCATGGACGGCGGTGTGATCGTCGAAGCGGGGCCGCCCGCGGAGATTTTCTCAGCGCCCTCACAGCCGCGCACACGCGCATTCCTGCAGGCGGTGTTGTCACGCGCATGAGAGTTCCATTCAACGACAAGGTGTGGGCGGGCCGTTCCGACGACGGCGAGCCCGGCGACACGCGGCGTGTTTTCAATCAGGTGACGCCGTTCGGCAGCGCGGTGCAGGTGCAGCGCGATGCGCCGGTAATCGTAGGCTTCTGCTCCGATGAAGGCGTGCACCGCAATCAAGGCCGGATCGGCGCAGCGCACGCGCCCATCGAATTGCGCCGTGCGCTGGCCGGCTTGCCAGCCAAAACGGCGATGGCGGCACTTGCCGACGCAGGCGACGTGGTGTGCGACGACGGCGACCTCGAAGCCGCGCAGGCGGAACTGGCCCACGTGGTCAGTGAGGTGCTGGCGGGCGGCGGACGCCCGCTGGTGTTTGGCGGCGGTCATGAGGTCGCGTGGGGCACGTATAGCGGTTTGCGGCTGCATCAGCAGCGTGAAGCCGAGAATGAGGCCACGCTGCTCATATCGCGCAAGCTGCTGATCATCAACTTCGACGCTCACTTCGATCTGCGTCAGAAGCGTCCCGCGAATTCCGGCACGCCGTTCGATCAGATCGCGCTTGACTGTGAGCAACGAGGGGTGCCGTTCAACTATGCGTGCTTCGGCATCAGCGATCTCAGCAATACAGCTTCGCTGTTCGCGCATGCGGAGCGACTCGGCGTGCACTACGTGTTCGACGTCGATATGCAGGAAACCCAACTGCCGCAGCGTCTGATTGAGCTTCAGAAGTTGCTGGACGCGGCGGACGACGTCTATCTGACGATCGATCTCGACGTCTTGCCGGCCGCCACGGCGCCGGGTGTGTCGACGCCCGCTGCGCTGGGCGTACCGCTATTGGTGATCGAAGCGATGGTGCTGCGCGTGCGGGCTTCGGGCAAGCTGCGCGCGGCGGATATCGCGGAGTACAACCCCACGTTCGATCAGGACAGGTGCACCGCGAAAGCGGCCGCGCGACTGGCGTACCGGTTGCTTTAAATCACGTCATCACGCTCACCGTATCGCGTGAGTAGTACAGACGTCGCCGGATCCCTGAACTGAATTTAGCAAGTTCTGCCGCTTGCGTTGATGGTCACAGCTGACAATCGGTTAATTTGCGGCTCGATGAACGTGAGCCGGGCGAGGAACTGATCGATTGTTAGCGATCTTGGGCCTGATGTCGAACGACCGCTCATGGCCGATCGCTACCGCACTGCCCAGCACCCTCACCCGACAAACCAGCCTCATCCTGACGAAGCTTTTCCATACGGATCAACCGCTACATGTCACGCCAGCTATCCGCGCAGCACATCCGCCACAACGCCATCACACTTTCTTGTCTTCACGCTTAGCCTCCGCCATGGCCTCCGGCTCCAACTCTTCCGCCGACCGATTCAGGTGGACGAACACGCCCCATGACGCAAGCAGCAAGGCTGTTGAAGCAATCAGCCAGGCCGCATACCGAAGCTGCGAGGGATCCTGGTGCAGCGCTTTGAACGTTGCCACGAGCCCTTCAATGGCAAGCGCGACGACGACAACCACCAGGAATCGCGACATGAAACGCCGTACCCGCGTCGGCGCGCTCACGTCGGCCTCGCGTATGACCTCTTCCTCTACGATCGTCTCGGCGATCTGCAAGGCGACAACGGCCCCAGCCAGCAGCCCCAAAGCTTCAATGACGGATAGCGCGCTTGCCTCGTCCCATTGACTCGCAAATGCACTCAATCCGACGCGAGCGGCAATCGCAATCAACATCAGCGCCGCGCAGGTGAAGAGAGCCGCCATCAGCCCATGAACGATCGTAAAGAACCGGAAAAGTAACTTCATTCTTTTGGCTCCCTTGAATTGCAAGTGAGTGGTCCATGCCGTGTTCCATCGACTCCTGAAAGGCGCGGCGACGAGGGCTGATTGTAGAGGCG
>NZ_JARESX010000147.1:0-5648 GCF_046026435.1 Paraburkholderia sp. RL17-381-BIF-C
TTTCCGTGAAACAAAACGAAGAATAGCCAATAAGTTCTTGTAAAGAAAGAGCTTTTAAAGCTTTTCCAGCGATCGCGTACTGTTTCACGAACATGTCGTGGAGGCTACTTGGGTTGGAAGGCTTTGTCCGAAGGACACGCGGGGTGAAATTCTAGAGAGTAATAAAAGTAAACACCTTTGAACCCATGTTAAAAACGTTAACGCCACGGCAAAGCCTTATCTGGCAAGGGTTCCAGCCTGGTAAGGTGAAGCTTTGCGGGAGAGGTGGTGAGGTCTTGCGGGATTCTCGAGTGATGAGGTTCGGGGGCCTCGGTGAGCGGGTCCGGGACAGAACGTGAGCGGGTTCAGGAACCACCCCCAAAGTGCAGTAGAGGCAAAGGTGAGAGTTTGCGGGACCTGAATCCCCTGGATCGCCCGGCCATGCGCAAAAGTCAGTTCGAGGTTTGGTAACGGGTAAGGTGAGCGCTTTCGGGATGCGCGCCAAGGCTCAATTCTGGTCTTATTTTGAGCTCGTTTACCCCATTGGTGAGTCAAGTCGGGAGAAAACGGGAACCGAAGGTGAGGTTTTACGGGGCACGGGTGGCATTTTTGCCTTATTTCTGTGCATTCCGGCACTTGAGGTGAGGGTTTTCGGGAGTGAGGCTGTGTTTCGACCTGACCTTCGGTGTGTTGTTGATGAGGTTCGTCGATCCTTGGGAGACTAAGGTGAGGAAATTCGGGAGGCAGGCTTCTGCGTGAGGAGTCGTCTGCGAAATGTGCTCGAATCGCGGTAAAGGTGAGAGTTTTCAGGAGTCTTTTTACGGGCGCGTGATCCGTGAGGTGAGTAAATACGGGATCAAGATGCCTGTTATAGGCCGGAAAGGCTCTGCTGACGGCACCGAATCCGATTCTGTTTTGTGGTCAAAGAATTCGAATGGTGAGGTTTTTCGGGACCGTCGTGGCGGCGATCGGCAATGCCGCATTTCACCGAAATGCGCTTTAAGGTGAGACTTTACGGGAGCTGTCCCAGATAGCATCGCGAATACATAAAACTTAAGTCATTGAAATAATTGATTAATTTGTGCGTGTTTCGCAAAGGTGAGGTTTTTCGGGGGCTCTATTTGCAGGGGGGATGATCCCTCCGGATGCCTCTAAGGTGAGGCTTTTCGGGACGGTTTTTCGATGGTTTGGGGGCCCATCACCTCTGGAGGCCGCGTCGTTCCAAGCGCTCCACCAGCGGTAAGGTGAGCTTTTTCGGGGGGATTTGAGACGATCGAGCGAACCCGTCGAGTTGGGCGCTCTGGTTAGGTACCGCCAATAAGGCGTGCACAAGTGGTAGTTGTAGCGATGCGCGAAAGGCAATTGCGCCGGTGTCCCGACTAGGCGATCCAGTGCCATGCTTGCGTTGGCTGTGCGGGGCCTCTCTCGACCGGGGATTGCGTCGCGTGGACGCGAGAGGCTAGTGGGCGGGGCCGTATTAGGGCGGCGGGAGGCTTGTAGCCGGTCTGACGCCTGTTGTTGCGCGGTGCACGTCCCGGCGTACGGGCTAGCCCAAGTGACGCCGATTCAACGCTTCGCTTGCGGGCTTCACACGTTTTGCGCCGGCGCTCCCCTCCCCTGCTGCCAACGATGGTCGAAACTTGTTCATCAGTTTGAGCGGTGCGAGATTGCACCCGGTCCGCGAGCGCGCCACGCATCGAAATTCGCGAAAATTTTTGAGGTGAGAAGATTCGGGAGGGAATCGCATGCGTTCGTCCGCGGCTCACAAATGGCCCGAAATTGCCAAGTCCGCGACCTGCAAGGATGCCCCGAACCTGGCGCGAAATAGCTGAGGTGAGGGTTTTCGGGAGTTGCTGGAGGTGAGTCGCACCTCGTAAACTCACTTCACCGCGAACGGTGAGACCTACGCTATAGACGGGTATCACCGCAGCCGGTATGCTCTCGCCAAATCCCTCCTCGACCAGACGCATGGCCACGAAGCGCGCCAAGAAGACCGATGTAGTCAGCCCGAGTTCGGCCGAATTGCGCAAAGCCGTCGAGGCGATCGCGATTCAGCCCAAGAGCGGCAAAATCACGCTCCTTACCCGCAAGCTGTTCAACGTGCTCCTCGCCGTGGCCCAGCAAGCAGACGAATCGGGCGACACCTATCGGGCTTTGCTGTCCGACATCGTCGCGAACTCGGCGTTTGATTCCAACGACACAGCGCTCGTCAAGGAGCACTTGCGGCGTATGGTTTCGGTGCAGGTCGAATGGAGCACTGGCACGTCCAGTCAGAAGCCGGGTCGGAAATGGGGTATTTCCACGCTGATCGCCGACGCTGAAATTCTCGAAGATCCCACCACCCGTCGCGTCTGGGTGGAATTCTCGTTTGCGCCGAAGATCAAGAAGAAGCTGCTCGATCCGGTTCAGTACGCGCGTCTGAGTCTCCAGTTCCAGAGTCAACTGCGTAGTAGCGCGGGTCTCGCGCTTTACGAGATTTGCGTGCGCTACCTGACCAACCCGAGTCACCTGACGATGCGCGAGACGTGGGAATGGTGGCGTCCTATCCTCTCCGGCACGCCGGACACTGAAGCGGGAGATGAGGCGAAGCGCGAGTACAAGTACTTCAAGCGTGACTATTTGCGCCCGGCTATTGCCGAGGTCAACGCCGTCACCAATATTTTCGTCGAACTGATCGAACATCGCGAAGGACGCCGCGTCGCCGAAATCCAGTTTCGCGTGACCGAGCGCAAGCAACCCATGCTCGCACTCGACGAACATCCGAACGTGTTCGACAGCACGCTGGTCGACCGTATGGTGAAGATCGGCATCCCGCTGAAAGAGGCGCAAACGCTGTACGCCGATAGCGAAGAAAATCGCATTCGCGCCGCGCTTCAGATGACCGAGCAACGCATGCGCAGCACGTCGTTGCCGCCGGTGCGCAGCGCGCCGGCGCTGTTCAAGGACGCGTTGAAGAAGGGTTATGCGCCGCCGGTCGAAGCGCTGCCATCCGGTAGCGGTGGCAAGGCCGCGGTGGCTGCGCCGGCCGACGACCTCAAGGCCCGACTGCTTGGCGAGTATTCGGCATATCGCCGCAAGGAAGCGCGCGAGCTGTACGACGAGCAAGGTGAGTCCGAGCGGGAGATCGCGCGGCAGTCGTTCGAGGAAGATGAGTTGCCGGGACTCGGCACCCATATGCGCGACGACTGGCGCCGTCGCGGGTTGGATTCGAAGATTGTCGAGACGGCATTCTTCGATTGGCTGGCTCGCAAGACTTGGGGTGAACCTACCGACGGGGACTTGCTAGCCTTCACGCTGAGCCAATCGCGCGCGGCGTAATCGAGCGGAGTGTGGGGCTGTCGATGTCGCCCCACCCCACCTCTGTATCAGCCCTTCTTACTTCAGCATCTTCTCAATCTGGCGAAGGATGTCGTCACGCTTTTCGCGCGTGAGCCCTTTCAGGCGCAGTTCGATGCGATCATCCCCGTACGATTTGAGATCACCGACCGATACACCGTCGAGTTTGATTTCCAGACGTTGCGCGTAGCGTTGGCGGCCTGCCGGTTTAGTGCTTTCCTGTGCGCTGGCTCTCCCTTTGACGATGTCAGCGACTTGCCGTGTACTCAGATCGTCCGAGAGGATCTTGTTGATCAGACGCAGGGTTGCGTCGGCTCCACGAGCTGCATGGTAACGACCCACCTGATAGGCCATGTTCGAGCCGAAGCGGTCCGGTCGCGCGACCATCTCATGCATGACGACCTCGGGCAATTTGGAGATCGACAAGGCGACGGCCACCGTCGATTCGTCCAACCCGAGGTGTTCGGCGAGTTCCTTCTGACTTTGAAAATGCCGGTCGTCGAGAAAGCGCCTCCATACAACCGCATTGTCGAACACGGTCTGCGAATCGCGTTGGACGTTGAGGTCGTAGCCGAGCTTGTAGCTCTGGATACCAATGGGCAGATCGATGACGGTTGCCTTCACCGATTCCTTGTTCGCTTCCTTCAATGCGCGCACCCGCCGTCCGCCATCGCTGACGAAATAGGTGCCGGGATTGTCGTAATCGGGAATGACGTGGATTGCCTGCTGCTGTCCCTGCTTTGCCAGGTTGACTGCGAGTTCGGCAATCGACGACTTCAGATAGAAATGCCGCGGATTGAACGGGCTAGGCTTGATCGTTTTGAGCGCCAGCTCGATGATCTGTCCCGGCCGGTAGCCGTGCTCAATCCGCCATGCGCGGTAGGCCGCGGATTCATTGGCAACATCGACGGCGTCGACTTCGGTAATGCTCTGCGACGGTGTAACGGGCGCGACGATGCGCGCCGCTGCTTCGCTATTCCTGGGGTCATTCTTAACCAGACCGTCGATTGCATTCAGCCGATCGAGCGCGGTTCGCTTTTCGCTGCTGGTCGAATCAGGACGTGCTTGAAAGCCTTTGGCGAATTGGGAGGGTTTCATTCAGGGTCCTTTATGCGCATAAATTTTACGGGAGCAAAGCGGCGATCTCATTCGCGCACGCCCGTACTTCAATGGCGGCAAGCTTGGCGCCGCGATCGTTCATCTGAAGCACTGTCTGCCCTAAAGCCATGGCCTGCTTATAGGCCTCGCGAGTCGGAATCTGTGTCTTGAGCAACGGAAACCCAAGTTCTTCTAACGCACGCTTTAGTTCGCGCGTCAGCATCCGCTTTTCTTCGGTCTTGTTGAGGAGGAATACGGCACGCAGGTCTTCATTCATGAGCTGCGCTTGCTGGACGAGCTTCACCAGTCCAATACTCGACCAATAGTCTGCAGGCGATGACGATGTCGGAATCACGGCAACGCTCGCGGCGAGCAGAACCACACCGGAGACTTTCTCAGTGATAGAAGGTGGGCAATCGACGACGATGATGTCGTAGTCAGCCACGAACTTCTTGATTTCGCGATGAATCTGGCTCCCGGCTTCGGAGAGATTGACGACGGGAAAGGGGATGCCGGTATCGCCGTCGGATGATGCACTGGCCCAGTGGATCAATGTGTTTTGGCCGTCTGCGTCGACGACAAGAACGCGTTTGCCCTTCTCATGAAACGCAGCGCCCAAGTGCATCGCGATAGTGCTCTTCCCGACCCCACCCTTCTGCTGAGTTACCGCGATGATTTCTGCTGCCAATCTTCACCTCCTCTTTTTAGACGCAGATGGATTTTACCTGGATGATTTTGTATTTCAATCGTTTTTGTGTAAACGCGATAAGGATTAGCCGTTTGGGATAGGTTTATGCGCATAAAGGAGGAGCGGCGTAGCGATGCAGACGTTGCCGAAGTGACGGGATGCTTGCGGGCGCTACGCGTGCACGGCGGATACCGCTGGGTCATAACGACGGGCGGTGGCCTAGGTCTAATAGCCACTTCGCGCTTGGAGGTGCTCTTGCCGTTTAGCGAACTCGGCGCAAGGCAGTGGCCGCAGAGTTGCGGTTGCTCGACGCGTGCATCGATGGTCGGGCGACTTGGGTTGGTTGTGAGCGCACAGATAGGTCCGCGTATGCCGGCCAAAAAAATTTATGCGCATAAAGTGGCCGCGGGGCAGCTGTGCCGATGGCGACTCGCGCGCGCGAGTGGTGTCTACGCTTTGAAGTGTCAGCACGGCGATCGAAGTTCCGGACCTCGCGCATACAGCCGGTAGCCGGTAGCCGAGAGCCGAGAGCCGAGAGCCGAGAGCC